>CAMYJP010000174.1 GCA_947258675.1 uncultured Desulfobulbaceae bacterium
ATGTATGCCTCCGCTTTCGCGGAACCACTACTCCTTGTGTATCGAACATTTTACTTAGCCATCTTAAGCGGTAAGATGGACTTTTTACGAGTCCATCAATAATTGATTATTAGCAATTGATTGTTAGTTATTTGGGGCCAAATTTGCCCAATGATTTTTTTTAATAATCAACAAACAATGGATAATTTCCAATGATTAAGTTCATAACTTTCCCCTTAAGGGGGATTGAACTGAACTTGCTGCGTTGTCGGTATCCTCAGCGTATTCATATACGTTTCCGGGACCTCCTTCTTGCAGCCTCGTTATTTCTTTAAATACAAATTGGTATTATGAAGAAATGAAAATTTGAATATTCATCTAGATGACTTTGATTAAACGATGAGTAAATATTTTTCGGTTACTGAACTACTTTCCAACAGCGGACAATGTGTTGAGCACTTATTGGGTAAAATTTTATTTCCTTCTTGCGGCAACGATTTTCAACAAGCGGGCATCTTCCTTGAAACTTACAACCAGGAGGGGGGTTATACGGGCTCGGAACATCCCCAGGCAAAATCTCCCATTTTTTAGAAATATCAGGATCAGCCACCGGCATGGCAGAGAGGAGGGCATTAGTATAAGGATGGGTGGGGTTATCAAATAATGATTCTGAAGGTGCATATTCCATGATGTGTCCCAGATACATTACTGCAACAGTATCACTGATATACCCTACGACATGGAGATTGTGTGCAATAAAGAGATAACTTATTTTGTATTTTTCCTGCAACTCTTTGAGAAGATTTATGATCTGTGCCTGCACAGAGACGTCCAGAGCAGATACAGGCTCATCACAGACTATTACGGCTGGTTTAACACTTAATGCTCTGGCAATGCCGATACGTTGTCTCTGCCCGCCACTGAACTCATGGGGATAACGTCCAGCACCATTCGGATCGATTCCGACAGTTACCAATAACTCTTCTACACGTTCTTTTCTAGCTTTTCTGTCAGTTACACCAAGGGCCCGCAAACCCTCCTCTATACTTTGTCCCACTGACATCTTCGGGTTTAGCGATCCGAAAGGATCTTGAAAAATAATCTGCATATCCTTGCGCAGAGGTTTCATTTCCTTTTGCGATAGACCGCTTATCTCCTTGTTATTGTATAAAATTTGCCCTTCATCTGATTCTAATAGATTAAGGAGAAGCCTGCCGATAGTTGATTTGCCGCAGCCGCTTTCACCAACAAGACCAAGTGTTTCCCCGGTAAAGATTTCAAAATCAACTCCGTCAACAGCTTGAATATGGCCGACGGTTCGTTGCAGAAAGCCACGTTGCACTGGAAAATATTTTTTTAATCCTTCAACATGGAGAAGCGGTTCATTTTTAGAGGGGATTTTGTCCTTTTCTGTCTCTGGGGCCGTATTCATGTCACTGTTTGTGTTCTTTTATTTCCAGGAGCCGAATAATACAGGGCATCTACTGGAATGGTTTTCATCATAACCACACATTGGAGGAAATGTCGTATGACATGTATTTATGGCATGTTCGCATCGCGGTGCAAAAGGGCAGCCATCTGGTTTATTTGCGGGATCGGGAACAGAGCCTTGAATTGAGTATAATTTATTTCCCCTATGGCGTCGGTCGGGCAGCGATGCCAGAAGACCGCGCGTATAGGGATGTGACGGATTCTTAAACAGGTCTCGTCTTTGGCCTTCTTCTACAATGATACCTGAGTACATTACATAAATCCGATCTGCAATTTCAGCTACAACACCCAGATCATGGGTAATGTAGAGGATAGACATATCTTTCTTGGCTTTGAGATCATTAAAAAGACTTAGAATTTGTGCCTGGACAGTTACATCGAGAGCAGTTGTGGGTTCATCTGCTATGATCAGATCAGGACCACATGCAAGGGCCATGGCAATCATAACTCTCTGCCGCTGGCCACCGCTTAATTGATGTGGGTAGTCATTTACTCGCCGTTCCGGAGATGGTATGCCAACATCGTCCAGAAGTTCGATAGAGTGTTGATAAATTGTTTCCTGGTCCATAGAGGTATGGGTTTTGAGAGCTTCACCTATCTGGTCACCGATTTTGAATACCGGGTTGAGTGAGGTCATTGGCTCCTGAAAGACCATGGCTATTCTTTTACCTCGTATATTCAGCATATCATTGTCTGACAGTTCCAAAAGATTCTGTCCTTGGAAGAATATAGTTCCATTCTCTACTTGAGCAGGCGGAGTAGGGAGGAGACCCATAATAGCCAAGGCAGAGACTGTTTTTCCTGAGCCGGATTCGCCTACCAGGCAGACCGTTTCACCTTTTCGTACGTTGTAGTCTACACCGTCAACAGCCCTGGCAATAGAGTCGCGACCATGAAAATAGACTTTGAGGTTCTCCACAGAAAGCAAATTGCTTTCATCAAATGCGGATTGCTGATTGTGGAATTTGGAATGATTCTTTGAATTTATGGGATTAATTTTCATTATTTGTTGCTTTTTGCAGTCTTGATTGATGAAACTACAATCGAAAGTAATTCGTTTGCTTCTTTATTAAGCTGTTCAATGTGGAGATGTTTTACTATTTTTGATTCCGCAATCCAACCTCCGCACTCCGCATTCCAAACTCCGCATTCGATTCACCTTCCCCTCAATTTTGGATTCATTATGTCACGGAGCCCTTCACCGAAGAGATTGAAGGAGAGGACAACAATTAAGATTGCAAAGCCGGGAATAAAGGTAAGCCACGGAGCATCAAACAGGAAGCGTTTGCCATCTGCGAGGATGTTTCCCCAGGTGGCATGGGGAGGCGGCACACCAAAGCCTAGAAAACTCAAGCCAGCTTCGGTCAGTATGGCAGTGGCTATGCCGATCGTGGCTGAGACAAGTACAGGGGCAATAGCATTAGGGATCATGTGTCTGAAGATGATACGCGTGTCGCTTACTGCTAAAGCCCGGGCTGCAGTGACAAAGTCCTGCTCCCGCAATGAAAGAAATTCGGCTCGCACAAACCGAGCGGTTCCCATCCAACTTGTCATGCCAATAACGATCATAATGTTATAGATACTTGCCGGCAGGATTGCCACTACAGTGAGGATGAGGAAAAAACTGGGAAAACAGAGCATGATATCGACAAAACGCATGACAATAGTGTCTATTGATAATGTATTTATCTGTAATATTGATTTCTTTTTCTTCAGTCGGAAAGAGGAGTGTGCATGGCTGCGATTGTAAATCAAAAGGATAGTTCCTGTTGCCAGGAGGATAGCAGCCGGTAATGGAAATCCAAAACTTGCCGTAATCAACCCAACTGAGAGGGCAAGTGTATAGAGGAGTTGGATAAGGGAAATATGTCGATCGCCATAATAGCCGGCAATACCGCCAATAATAATTCCTATGAAAACAGCGATGCCAACTGCTACAAAACCTACAGTAAGTGATACCCAAGCTCCCTGCAGCATACGGGCAAAAACATCCCGGCCGAGGTCGTCAGTGCCAAAAAGATAGTAGCCAAAGGGTGGCATTGTCTCTGAATTTATCGTGGTACTATCAGGTATGGAAAGAGGGGGGCGCAGTTTTTCCTGTAGCCTGACCATAGCCGGATCAAATACCGGGTCAGCTCCGGTTGTTAAAAGTAGCCCGGTCAAGGCAATTATAAAGAACAGCGTAAAAATGGTCAAACCACTGATAGTCAGCCGGTCTTCTTTAAGCAGATACCAGAATTCCTGCTTTTCAGTTAATTTTCTTTCAGAGTCAGCCATTACATTCGTATCCTTGGGTCAACAATGAGATACAGGATATCTGAAATAAAGGTGCCAATAAGAACTAGAACAGCAGATATAAAGTTAACAGTAAGAATAATGGGATAATCGCGTGCCAGGATCGCCTCGTAGGCCATTCGTCCCATACCGGGCCAGGAAAAGATTGATTCAATGATTACCGAACCACCAATAAGGCCCGGCAGGATGAGGCCGAACATGGTGACGAAAGGCAAGAGGGCATTGCGTAAGGCATGTTTGTAATGCACCTGATCAGGTGGAAGGCCCTTGGCCTTCGCGGTCCGCACATAATCCATGCTTTCCACCTCCAGCATCTGGCTTCTCACGTACCGGGAAAGTACGGCAATACCGCCGGTTGCACCGAGAACTGAAGGAATAAGGAGGTGCCATATTCGATCCATGATCAGCAGTGGCAAAGGCGCATCGCCCTGGCCGAAGGTTTCCATGCCGATTACCGGGACATGGAAATGTGTTACGACAAAGATGATCAGCATATAGGCAAAAAAGAAACCTGGAATGGAAATGAGGAGATAGGAAAAAAACGTAGAACTGCGGTCAAATATTTTTCCTCTGTTGATGGCGGCTCGGATACCTATGGGAAAGGACAGTGTCCAGGTGAGCAGGGTGCCGACGATAAAAAGAGGCAGGCTGTTGAGAAATCGCTCAAAGATTTTGGACAGGACTGGCTGATTGTCTTTCCATGATACGGTTTTTCCTGTTAAAAGATCTCGATAGAAATAAAAGTACTGAACATGTAAAGGCTCATTCAGGTGAAATTCCTCCATGAATCGCTCAACAATTTCCGGAGTGAATTTCGGGTTCAGGGGATCTACCTGGCTTGGTTTGCCTGGAGCCAGGTGGATGATTAAAAAAGAGACTATGGAAACGAATATCAGGGTGATCCCTTTTTGAACTATGCTGCGGCCTATAAAAGATATCATAATTATACAGGTTAGCCTTATGGCAGAAATTCAGGTATTTCCGACAGTTTTATCCATTTGTTAAGATGGAACGTGTAGTTTCCTGTTTTTGTGGGTTGAATTTGTTTATAGACCAGCGCTCCTGTTTTATCACGCTCCTGGATAACAATCCTTTTGTCCAAAACCGCTGTCCATTTCCCCACATATAGGAAGGTATACGGCTGTTCTCTCGCTATAATTTCATGGAGCTGGTGACTATAATCAACCTGTTTTGGGTGATCATATTCCTGCCTGATCTTGATGATAAGGTCATCAGCTTCCTGGTTTTGAAATCCGACAAAATTGAGTTGGTATGGATTTTTCTGGCTGGAATGCCAGATTTGATAAAGGTCTGGCTCAATACCCATGCT
>CAMYJP010000175.1 GCA_947258675.1 uncultured Desulfobulbaceae bacterium
TACCAGGCACAGATGGCGCTGATGGTGCACAAGGACCGCAAGGGCCTGCTGGAACAGATGGAGTAGATGGCGCACCGGGAACCCCGGGACCACAAGGTGACCCAGGGCCTCAAGGGCCCATTGGTCCAATTGGGCCCATTGGTTCTGCCGGACCACAAGGACCGCAGGGTCTACCAGGCACAGATGGCACTGATGGTGCACAAGGACCGCAAGGAATTATTGGACCTATCGGACCTATTGGACCGCAAGGTTCTTCTGGCCCTGCTGGAGCAGATGGAATAGATGGTGCGCCAGGGCCACAAGGTGATCCAGGACCTCCTGGACTTACCGGGCCTCCAGGTGCTGATGGTACTGTTGGACCTGCCGGACCTGCCGGACCTGAAGGGCCGCAAGGGATTCCTGGCACTGATTTGAATAATAGAGGAACTTGGGTTCCAAATGCTACACCACCATATGTTGAAAATGATTTTGTTTTTGCTCCATCTACTAATGATCCTAGTATAATAAGCATGTGGATTTACAAAGGAGGCGGTTCAGCAACACCAGATATTGAACCGGCTTCCTCTGATCAATGGGTTGAATTTACTGCTCCAGAAGGGCCACAAGGACCCACTGGACCTGCTGGACCAGCTGGTGCTGATGGTGCTGATGGTGCCCAAGGACCACAAGGTGACCCAGGGCCTCAAGGACCTGATGGACCTCCTGGTGCTGATGGCACTGATGGCGCCGTCGGACCTGCCGGTCCACAAGGCCTGCAAGGACTTATTGGACCCATTGGTCCAATTGGGCCCGTTGGTTCTGCCGGACCACAAGGACCGGCTGGGCCTCAGGGTCCTGCAGGTAATGATGGAGCAACAGGACCTCAGGGATCCATTGGCCCGATTGGCCCACAGGGCAACCCCGGACCACCAGGACCGGCTGGGGCAGATGGTCTACAAGGACCTACTGGACCTCAAGGAGATCCTGGCACATCAATAAATTCTTCCAATACATATATAAAGACACTTCCTGATCCCCCAGGGGGTAATACTACGAAAGAAATTTGGTGTGATTCTGGTATTGATATTGCACTTTCAGGAGGAGCCAGATGCGAACCGGGTTATTCCTTGAGCACCTCAGAACCCAAAAAATTCTTTAATGATACTCTGGATGGCTGGTTTAGTGAATGTGTTTCATTCGGAACTAGTGGCGTTGGTACAATCGGTACGCCAGCCTCAATAACAGTAAAATGTTTTGCACCAGCTTTACCATAGCAGTGATTCACTTGTAAAAAAACAAATGGCAGGGTCAGAAGTTGACCCTGCCATTTGTTTATGCAATTCTTATCGCCAATAATTCTTAACTGATTATAATATAAACCTGCTTAAGTCCTCATCCGCAGAAACATCGGCCAATTGTTCTCGAACATACTCTCCCGTAACTCGGAAAGTTTCACTCTCATATTCCGTAGCGTCAAATGACAGTTTTTCAAGCACCCGTTCCATTATTGTATGAAGCCGTCGTGCTCCAATATTTTCCGTCTTCTGGTTAACCTCTGATGCAATACGCGCCATTTCGCTAATTGCTTCTTCATCAAACGTTAATTCAATACCCTCGGTTTTTATTAGGGCAACATACTGTTTGATGAGCGCATTTTCAGGTTCGGTTAGAATCCTGTAAAATTCCTCTTCACCCAGAGCATTCAATTCCACTCGAATGGGAAAGCGCCCTTGCAATTCAGGAACCAGATCAGATGGTTTACAGAGGTGGAATGCTCCACTTGCGATAAAAAGAATATGATCAGTTTTAACCATCCCGTATTTCGTGGCAACTGTAGCTCCTTCGACAATGGGCAGCAGATCCCGCTGCACTCCTTCCCTGGAAACTTCAGGCCCATGCCCTGTCCCACTATTTCTGGATGCGATCTTATCTATCTCATCCAGAAATATAATCCCTGATTGTTCCGTGCGTTGAATGGCCATTTTGGTTACTTTATCCTGATCAATAAGCTTCTCAACCTCTTCAGCTTTAAGGACTTTGATTGCCTCAGGCATCTTAAGTTTGCGTTTTTGGCTTTTTTTAGAAAACATTTTGCCAAAAGTATCCCGTAGATTAGATTCCATGTCCTCCAAACCGGAACCGGAAAGAACCTCGATCATGGGAATTGCAGGCTGCTGTTTAATCTCCATCTCAATTTCGCGGTCATCCAGTTTGCCATCCCTTAACATCTGTCGGAATCTCTCTCTTGTGGACCGGTCATAGTCCTCATTTTTTTCCTCCTGCCTACCATTTGCCAATGGAATTGCCTGACCGCTCTGAGAGTGAATGGATTGCCTATTTGTTGGCGATGGCGATGGTAAAAGAAGATCAAGCATTCTTTCCTCCGCCATTTCCTCTGCTTTTTTTTCAACATTAATCCGCTCCTCTTCCTTGACCAAATTTATTGCCAACTCAACCAAGTCACGGACCATTGATTCAACATCGCGCCCAACATATCCGACCTCAGTAAATTTGGATGCCTCAATCTTTAAAAAAGGAGATTGTGCCAGCTGGGCAAGTCTGCGTGCTATTTCTGTCTTACCAACCCCAGTAGGACCTATCATTATGATGTTCTTGGGGGCAATTTCATCCTGAAGCGGCTGAGCCACCTGCTGCCGTCGCCAACGATTCCGCAACGCCACGGCAACAGACCGTTTTGCCTCGTTCTGGCCAATAATATATTTATCAAGCTGTTTCACGGTTTCCCGTGGAGTCAATGATTCAGATATCTTCATAGTTTTTCCAATATGATATTATGATTAGTGTAAATACAGGTTGACGCAGCAATATCCATAGCAGCCCTGCTAATTGCCTCTGCATCAAGATTACTGTTCTCAATTAAAGCCTTAGCAGCAGCATGTGCATAAGGACCACCTGAACCAATGGCAACTATACCATCGTCTGGTTCAATGACATCACCGGAACCCGAAAGCAACAAAGATTGATCCTTATCTACGGCTACCAGGAATGCCTCCAATCTTCTCAGTATTTTGTCGGTTCGCCAATCCTTGGCAAGTTCCACTGAAGATCTCAGCAAATTACCGTTATATTGTTCCAGCTTCTGCTCTAATTTATCAAATAAGGTAAAAGCATCAGCAGTAGCTCCGGCAAATCCAGTTATTACCTTATCATGGTAAAGACGTCTGACCTTTTTGGCAGCATGTTTTACCACAGTGTTTCCTAAGGTAACCTGGCCATCACCAGCGACTACCACTTCGTCATTGTGCCTTACTGAAAGAATTGTTGTTGATCTTATCTTCAACTCAGTGCTCCATAATTGTAATTGGTGTTCTGTAAGTGGTCACAGGTACCAAGGATTCGTTCAGGTAAGCTTCCGAAATGAGACTCCGATAGTGAGCTATGCGGGCAAGAACGATCGTGCGAAGATATGCAGTTAGGCAATTGCCATCGGGGTGCGGTGTCCGTGATCACTTACAATTTTTCCTCGCTTTTGGATGAGCCCTGTCATACACTTCCATTAAATGATCCATATTAAGATGAGTATACTTCTGAGTGGTTGACAGACTAGCATGTCCTAATAATTCCTGGACCGACCGCAGATCAGCCCCCATCTCCAGTAGATGAGTAGCAAAAGAGTGACGAAGTGCATGGGGCGTTACCGGAGCATTGATCCCCGCTCGTTCCGCATACCCTTTTACCAAACGTTCAACACTTCGGGTGCTGAGCCTGGTACCGCGACCATTAAGAAAAACTGCAGCTTGTTCGACTGATTTTTTTTTCAGCAAACGACTTCGAATCAACTGGTCACGCTGGGGGAAATACTCCAGAAGAGCTTCTATAGCCTGCTTTCCAATCGGAATCTGACGTTCTCTTTCACCTTTACCCCTCACCCTAACCACTCCTCTCTCAAAATCAAGGGCTTCCATATTTAATGAAACCAATTCTGCAACTCGAGTTCCGGTGGAATACAAAAATTCGAGCAAAGCACGATCCCTGGCAGCAAAAGAATCCTGTTCACTAGGTGTTTCAAGTAAAATGAAGACTTCATCTACACTAAGGAAAACAGGCATATATTTCGACTGCTTAGGCCTTGACACTCCAACAACAGGGTCATTTTCAATCAATTTCTCACGAAGCAGAAATTTGAAAAACGATTGTAGGGCAGAAAGCTTTCTCGCTACTGAAGAACTTTTCAATCTTGTCTGCAGGGAATATATGTAACCGCGGATGATATGTACATCAATATCCTCAACTGTTGTTTTCCCAGCGACGTAATTGTTAAAATCTTCTAAATCACGTTTATATCCATCAACCGTGTGCAGAGAGTAGCCTTTTTCTGAAGATAACCATTCAGAGAACTGATCTATATATTCGGATAACATGGCATCTAAGAAAAGATTGTAACCTGACATACTGCTCTTCACAGGTACATCAAGTTAGTTGAAAAGGTTATATGGAATAATGCTCTTTACCACAAAGGGATTTTTATTGTATAGTCGTTGCCCTGAAAGATGTATTAATTTATTATTGAACATTTACTTTAAAATGTCACCTGAAGTGGAATAAAATTCAACTCCTAGAAGAACTAGAGCATGGCAAAAAAAAACTTTGAACAAGCACTGGCCGGATTAGAACAGATAACGAAAGATCTGGAGCAAGGCAACTTTAGCCTGGAAGAATCATTAAAAAAATTCGAAGAAGGAATGAAACTTGCCGAATTTTGCAATAAAACATTAGAGGATGCTCAGAAAAAAGTAGATATTCTCCTTAATAAAGATGGCAAACTGACTACTGTACCATTTGAAGATGTTCCAGATGAAAAATTTCAAGAATAACGTTGGATAATATTAAAAGGCTTTGGTCTCACACTCCTCCAGCCTGACAAGTGGTTCAATCACTTTCATTTCCCAGAAAAACGCAAAGCTTCTCGCAGTTCTGTAATTATTTACAAATCGCTCTCTGGATATTAATAGATTGATTGAGCACCAAATAGTACCATTGACTCTTAGAAACATTTACATAAACATGTACTGAATTAGCTCGTAAGATGGATATCAAACAATATCTTGAAAAAAAACGCACCCTGATTGAAGAAGCCTTGGTGGGAAACGTGTTCGGCCCATACTCTGTCTTGCTGCCACCGAAGCGCTTGAAGGCCAAACCCAAAAAGCTCTGCCTGCAGCTTGCGCCTTAGAATGTATTCATACGTATTCTCTGATTCACGATGATCTACCAGCTATGGACAATGACGATTACCGTCGTGGGAATCCAACCAACCATAAAATTTATGGTGAAGCAGGGGCACTTCTAGCCGGCGATGGACTCCTCACCTTTGCTTTCCAACTTTTAAGCGACCCGAACCTTGCTCTTTCCTCAGACAATGAAAAAATCAGAGTGATTTATTTGATTGCTCATGCAGCAGGATCCCTAGGGATGGTTGGTGGCCAGGCCCTTGATATCGATTGTGAAGGCAAGGATGTCTCTTTTGATACTCTAAAGGTTATTCACAGCTGTAAAACCGGAGCATTGATTACCGCCTCTGTTCAGACCGGTGCCGTCCTTGCTGGAGCAACTCCGGAAAAACAGAGAGCAATAAAGAATTATGGCCAGAAAATTGGCCTCGCTTTTCAAATAGTTGATGATCTGCTTAATGTTGAAGGAACTCTCGAACAATTGGGAAAGTCCTCTGGATCAGACGCAGCCCGCCGGAAAGCAACCTACCCTTCATTGTTCGGGATAGAGAAAACCAGAGAAAAAGCCAGAATGGCTTCAGATGCAGCTATTGAAGCATTGGCTGATTTTAACAGTAAAGCAGATCCTTTAAGAGAAATTGCCAGATATATTATTAATAGAAAGCGGTAACAATAATCCGAATTATTAGCAGACCAATGTTCCTCCAGTATACTATGGAACAACACTTTTAAGAAAATATAAAAATGACAACGTTACTGAAACAAATTAGCTCTCCTAAAGAATTAAGGCTCCTTCCCGAATCAAGACTTTCTGAACTAGCTGAAGAAATCCGGAAAGAAATCATTACAACAGTATCTCAGACCGGCGGCCATCTGGCACCCAGTCTTGGAGTAGTCGAGCTCACTCTTGCTCTACACTATGTATTCAATACTCCAGACGACAAACTCATATGGGACGTAGGTCATCAGACCTATGCCCATAAAATTATTACCGGACGCTGGGAACACTTTCCGACCCTAAGACAATATAAAGGATTGAGCGGATTTCCGAAAAGGAGTGAAAGTCCGTACGATTCTTTTGATACAGGTCACAGCAGCACCTCGATCTCTGCTGGTTTGGGAATTGCTTTAGCCAAATATATGCAAAATGATACTAATAGAGTAATCTCGGTCATTGGTGATGGGTCGATGACCGGAGGTATGGCTTTTGAAGCATTGAATCAGGCTGGGCATCTTGATAAAAATCTCATTGTAATCCTCAATGATAACGAAATGTCCATATCACCTAATGTGGGCGCACTTTCCAGTTTTCTAAGCCGCAAACTCACAGGAAAAACCGTAGTTCGCGCTAAAAAAGAAATAGAGCATCTGCTCAAATCTTTTTCCAATGTGGGTGAAAACATTCTTCAAGTTTTGAAAAAAAGTGAAGAAAGTTTCAAGGCTTTCTTTTTCACACCCGGCATGCTGTTTGAAGCGCTTAAATTCGAATATATCGGCCCAATCAACGGCCATAAAATTGATAGTCTCATAGAAACCTTGAAAAACGTCAGGGATTTTACCGAAGGTCCTGTTCTCGTTCATGTTCTAACTACAAAGGGGAAAGGATATGCACCAGCGGAAAAAAATCCTGGTGATTACCATGGACTGGGCCCGTTTGACGTTGATACCGGTATACCACTGCCATCATCTAAAGCTCCGGTTTCTTATACCGCATGTTTTGGTGAAACTCTCATTCAATTGGCAGAAGAGAATCCAAAAATTACCGCCCTAACCGCAGCCATGCCCGCCGGTACCGGCCTGACGGGATTTGCCAAACAATTCCCGGATCGCTTCTTCGACGTTGGCATAGCCGAGCAGCATGCAGTCACCTTTGCCGCCGGCCAGGCCATAGAAGGCATGCTCCCAGTGGTAGCAATTTATTCAACATTTTTACAACGTTCTCTGGATCAGATAATCCATGATGTCTGCCTGCAAAATTTACCTGTCACTTTTGCCATTGATCGTGGCGGTGTAGTAGGTGACGACGGTCCTACTCATCATGGAGTATTTGACCTTTCTTATCTGCGATTCATCCCGAATCTGATTCTCATGGCGCCAAAGGATGAAGATGAACTTCGACACATGCTCCACACCGCCATCACGCATCCTGGTCCTGCTGCAGTGAGATATCCAAGGGGAAACGGGATTGGAGTGGACCTCTCTGAAAATCTATCTGAATTGCCTGTTGGCAAAGGCGAACTGCTGCGAGAAGGAGAAGATCTGCTGCTTCTGCCGGTTGGAAACCGTGTTTATCCCGCACTGGAAGCGGCCACAGGTCTTGAAAAAGTAGGAATTGATGCCGCCGTTATTAACCCTCGCTTTATAAAACCGCTGGACAAGGAACTCATAACCGAATGGGCGCAAAAGACAGGAAAAATAATTACAATTGAAGATAATGCTCGTGAAGGAGGTTTCGGTAGCGCGGTCCTTGAACTGTTTGCCAAAAGGTCGATCCAGGTTGAAGCTCGAATACTTGGCTATCCTGATCGATTTGTCGAACACGGACCCCAGGAGATTCTATGGAAAAAAGGAAAAATTGATCCGCCGGCCATTATCAATGCAGCCATGGAGTTAATGAAGATTGAATAGATATTACACATGATGAAATCAACATTATGCATTGCTGTTAAGTAAAATGTCAAAATATCCAGTCAAACACGAAAAACAGCAAATCGACTTATTGTTATTAGATAAAAAAACTTTGCGCCTATAAGGGCAGCACCTAATATTATAAGCGATCACAAGTGCTGCAGATTTGCACGATCGCAACTGCTCGCTATAGTCAGCTATGCGGGCAGTTGCGATCGTGCGAAGATGCGGTGCCTGTGATCGCTTATTTGTAATATGAGCGGTACCATTCCACAAACCTTTCAAGTCCGATTTCAACCTTTGTCTCTGGTTTGAATCGCACATCACGGCTCAAGTCGTCCACATTGGCCCATGTTGCTTTTACATCGCCATTCTGCATCGGCAGGAAATTTTTAACAGCCTTTTTTCCCAAACATTCTTCCAACACTTCAATAAAATACATGAGCTCAACAGTCTGGTTGTTGCCTATATTATAAATTTTATAGGGACAATAACTGGTAGCAGGGTCTGGAGCATCGCCGGACCAATGCGGATTCGGTTCCGGTATACGATCAATAACCCTGGCGACACCTTCAACTATATCATCTATGTAGGTAAAATCTCTTTTCATCTTACCATGGTTGAATACATTGATAGGTTTCCCTTCAAGGATAGCTTTTGTAAAAAGGAAATAAGCCATATCAGGTCTACCCCAGGGACCGTATACGGTAAAAAATCTCAGCCCGGTACATTTCAGACCATACAAATGACTGTAGGAATGAGCCATTAATTCATTGGCCTTTTTGGATGCAGCATATAAGGAAACAGGGTGATCGACATTATGGTGTACTGAAAATGGCATTTCCGTATTGGCACCATAAACAGAACTGGAAGAGGCAAAGACAAGATGTTTGACCCCAGAATGACGGCAACCTTCCAGAATATTGGCAAATCCCGCCAGATTGGAGTCCACATAAGCCAAAGGATTTTTCAGAGAATACCGGACTCCTGCTTGCGCTGCAAGATTCACCACCGCGTCAAAAGAGTTGTCTGCAAAAAGCGATGCCATAGAAGAACGATCAGCAAGATCGACACAAATATCTTTATAATTCGGAGCCGATGTTAATTTCATTACTCGTGCCCGCTTCAAGGATGGATCGTAATAATCATTATAATTATCAATCCCGGTAACAGAAGCGCCGTTCTCCAGTAGTTTTTTTGACAAATGATAGCCGATAAACCCTGCGGCCCCGGTTACTAATATCTTTTGAATAGCATTTGCACCTCAATTTTTAATCATCAAAATCACCTTCAGGTCCCTTATCA
>CAMYJP010000176.1 GCA_947258675.1 uncultured Desulfobulbaceae bacterium
GTTGACACTTCTATTTGGGTTACCCACCTGCGCCAAGGCAGCCGACAGCTTGAAAAGCTGTTAATGGATGCTGAGGTTATGTGCCATCCATCTATCATTCGCGAGCTCGCCTGTGGTAATCTTAAAAACTGGAAAGAGATCATCTTTTTACTTCAGTCCCTTGCAACGGCTCCGACGATTGGATTTGACGAGTTCCTATTTTTTATTGATGGAAATCACTCAATGGGAAAAGGTGTTGGTCTCGTCGATGGCCACCTGTTAGCGTCTGCTCGGCTGACAGGAGTACCACTGTGGACAGCAGATAAAAGGCTAAAATCTGCGGCAGATCAGCTTGAATTGACATTTAAATGAAAGATAACCAAAGGCATGATCGAAATACGGCAAGTTGATCCAACCCGGGCGGAAGTCATTGAGCTTATTCATCAATTAGATGAATATCAGGAATCCATGTATCCTCCTGAAAGTAACCACCTGGACTCGATAGATGAGTTATCCAAAACGAATGTCAATTTTCTAGCGGCATATGCCGATGCGGAAATTTGTGGGATCGGAGCCGTTAAGGTTCTAAATGATTACGGTGAAATAAAACGCCTGTATGTTCCTGAAAAGTATCGAGGAAAAGGAATAGCAAAAGAAATAGTAAAGGAATTGGAAAATTGTCTAGTCAAAAGATCTATTTTTACAGCGCGCCTTGAAACCGGCATTCATCAGCATGAAGCCATCGATCTATATAAAAAGCTCGGATACTCAGAGACTGCTCCATTTGGGGATTACACAGAGGATCCATTGAGTGTATTTTTGGAAAAGAAAATTGGTTGAAGACAGGCTTGAGTTGGAGATCAAGGATTTCCATAATTGGCGGCGCTTGAAATGAAACAACCGCCGCCACCTCCTCCTCCTCCATTATCTCCTCCTCCTGATGAAGGAGGAGGATCAGCAACTTCGGAGATGCGATAAATTGTTCCATCGCCGGAAGAGAAATGAGCGAGGTAGATTTCACCGTTTTCATCTTCAAAGATCAAAGTGCCATTCTTACCGGCTGTTGCGATAAATTCAATTATCTCACCATATTCATCCAGCTCACCAACCAATCTCTGTCCATGCTTATTGCCGGTAAGTGGAATTTTTTCAGAATCCATTTCAAAAAAGCCCTTATAGTTACCAGCTGCTGTCTTTACTATTGTTAAATGATATTGATCACCTTCTGTATTAACAGTATATTTTCCTGAAAACGGATCTTTTCCTTCACCAGCAAACGCTGAAACAACACTGAATAGCAGAACTATTACAACGGACAAAAGGCCGTGAAATTGCATTTTGGCACGGTTCATAACAAGGCTCCTCTTTTTTGTCATTGCTCTCTGTTCACTTCTATCATGAAGAAATTAATAAAATGTTTCCAATTCTATTAAGTTAGCCAACCTAATTCAAAAAAATAAAAAAACTACCATATATCTCTTTGCAATTAGGTTGTTAACGTAATTTAAAATAGTGAGATTGGATATCATTCAACAACACATTGACAGAGAATATGGATATCCTTAGATTTTATTACAAAGTAATCCCAGACCGGCAGCTTGTCTCTTTTTCGAAGACCTGAGCAAAAGTCAATTTTCTAAAGCACCGCCAGGAGGGGAAAGCAAAATGATCCCCAACGTTTTTCGACAACTTTTTACCTATGATGAAAACGAAAACAGCGGTGTGAGTCATGTTGCTTCAGCCTTGCAGATAACAGAGTATGAGGTATTCCAAATTGCCTATATCCAATGGTTCGGTCAAACTCTTTCCACGCCCAGCCTGGATAAATACTTCGCGATTTATGTCAAAAACGATGTTGTTCCTTTCTGGGTTAATGACTTTGTCAGAAAAGCATCTGAAAAATTTGAAGCAGGAACCCTTGACCGGTCTGATTATAATATCAAACCGCGATCCAGTAGCCTGCATAACAAAATTATAGGTTGGATTATCATCATCCTTCTGGCAATTTTGATGGCGCTATACTGCTATATAATTCCCCGGACTATTTCTTTCTGATTTTTATAAGGAAATCTTCTAGTTAGTTCCCATCCGGAAACGGTTTTTATTCCGGATGTTGGAACTTGTTGTTTCCAATTCGGAAACAGCCTGTCAATCGTCAGTTCGATTCGTTAACTGACCATTTTGGAAAAGATCAAGGAGATCAAAGAATTGCCCTAAAGGATTTCCGTTGGTCACGCGGAGTCGTATATAAATACGTCGCACAAGCAATTCTGAAGATCGACGTAGAGATTTTTTTAAAGGGGCATTTCCGGATGGAAACTAGTTAGTCGATCTTTCTTCTGATGGATTTTCGGATTGGCCTTCAGGCTCAGGACATTCAATCTCAATTTCACAGTCACCATCCTGTTTGTCGTAAATACTTATTCCCTCAGCTTCCGAATATTGAGAGGAATCCATATATAATAATGGATTATCACGGAAACACGCCTGGCTTATGTACCGGGTAATACTCTCCTCCCCTTTTATGAACGTAAATCCATCCGCGTTAACCACCAGTAGGACCGGTATTGTTTCAATACCCATGAGTGACAGAATAAGACGGTTTAGGGCAGGTTCATAATCATATGTATATTCCAACTCCGGAAGCCCAAGAGTTTGAATCCGATCAATAGGATTAAAATGAAACTCGCAGCTATTACAACTCTCTAAGGCAGAAAGCACGTTATTACAATGAGGACAGTCAGAAGAAAAAAACAGGTAAAGCTGTTTTACAGGCTCAACACACCTTTTAATTGCAAAACTTCCCGTTGCTAAAGACTGGTTTCTCAAAACGACCAGTGTCGGACCAAAATTAAGAACAGCAAAAGCACCAAGCACTGAAAGAAAAACCAGTGAACCGATTAACGCTTGCTGAAAGCCGTGAACAATATTGAGTAGGAAGATAAGGAAAAATATAAAAAGGCAATAAGAACACAAGGTCTGTATGACAAATAGCTGGTAGCTGACCAGTACCCCTTCAGCTGCCAGACCAGCCAGCAACAATAATCGCAGCCAATCATGTAAAGGTGGCGAATCGCCATAAAACCATCTGCCGACGAGAACTACTGCTGAGAAATACAGCAGACCTATCACATTAAATAAGAAAGGTGATATTGTCGTCAGCTTTTCAACAATCTGACACCCCTGGTTCAAACACAAGGCATCGCCCTTGATAATAATGACGGCTATCTGAAACAGAATGACACTGCATGCCAGCAGGGCAATCCATTGAATTATTTTTCCACGTTTTTGTATCATATTATCATGACCTCGTAATAGTCTTTCGGTGAGATGGCTAAGCAGATAGCGAACATAGTGAGACTTCGGAAATCGTCAGATACGCCCCGCAGTAAATGCCCTTGGGGTACAAGGCACGCGAATTTCGAGGAATAAAGCGTACTTATGTACGCTGCATTGACGAGATAATTTAGCGTAACACAGTAGCTGACGACTTTATGCGACACCATCAGTAAATCATTTCCCCTCTCACAAATCTTGCCGCAAGATCTGATTCGGTCTGCAAAAAAAACTTTGAGGCTACTGTTTTCTCAACCACTTTCCCCTGAAACAAAAAAATCACCTCTTCCGACAGACGTTTTGCTTGGAAAATATTATGCGTGACTAATAAAATTAATGTATCCGGCCCCTGCATACTTTGAATAAGATCTTCTACCAGGGCAGCATTATATGGATCAAGAAATGATGTAGGTTCGTCTAAAAGAATCACTTCGGGATCAAGTGCCATTGCCATTGCCAAACAAAGTCTTTGTGCCTCTCCATCAGACAAGCTCAATGCATTTTTTTTTCGCAGATCCCAAAGACCCACTTTCTTTATCGCATCATTTAAAGCTGCCTCTCTTGTTCCTCTTTTTATCTTTCTGAGACCAAGACCGTAGGAAACATTGTTGTAAACAGTATCATTAAATAAACCTCTACGGTTGGGAACTAAAACTATTCGTTGCCGCAGCATCAAGTCCTTTTCTATAACTTTACCATTACCTCTGTATACAACCGAGCCCTGATCAGGAGATTCAATCAATGAAAACAGGCGCAATAAAGTCGATTTACCACTGCCGTTCGGACCAAGCACGACATACAATCGTCCGGAAGATACCTTTACTTTTGCAGCAAGGACTTGTCTACCCTGATACCATTTTTGCACATCTGCATGAACTTCTAGCATGATTATCTCTTCAACCCTTTGCGCTGTGTGAAATAAAATAAAATATTTACAACAAAAGAAATCACCAGCAAGATTATACCAAGGGCGATAGCAAGCTCAAAATCTCCCTTATCCGCCTCTAAGGCAATAGCCGTGGTCATAACCCGAGTATGATGAGCAATATTGCCGCCAACCAAGAGCACGGCTCCGATTTCAGCGACAACCCGACCAAAAGCTGTAACCACCGAAGCTGTAATAGAATACCTAGCATTTCTAAACTCAGCTAATATGGCTTGTACCCTGGTAGCACCCAAACCCAAAGCGGTAACCCTGATAGCGGAACCTGATGTACCTAGCGCAGCATGGCTGATTGCCGCTACAATCGGAAATGCAAGAATAGTCTGGGCTGCAACCATGGCGGCAGGAGTATATAAAAGGTTCATGAATCCTAAAGGTCCACTGCGAGACAAAAACAGATACAGTGCAAGGCCAACAACCACGGGTGGTAATCCGGTAAAGGTGTTCAAGAATGTTATAAAAACACCCCTTCCAGGAAACGAATACAATTCCAGGAGAGCGGTAAGAATCAGCCCCAGGACTGAAGCAATGATGATTGCACTCACAGAGACCCTGAGGCTTAATGAAACTATCTCAATAAGGGTATCATCACCCTGGACTATGAGCTGAAAGGCTTTGAGAAATGCTTGGGTAAGCAATAGAGTCTATCTCGCGTTAGGCACAAACAGGGTGTTTCCCCGTGTATCCTTATAGGATCCGATTGCAGCCTGACCTTTTTCAGAAACAAGCCACCCGATAACCTTTTTGGCATCCTCATAATGAGCATGAGTGTGTTTTTGAGGATTAACAGCCATTACTCCATATTGGTTGAAGAGATTGGATCTGGATTAAAATCGTTTAATTTCCAGATGAAAAGCTCTTTTTTATGCGTACCGGAATCATCCCCTCTTGAGACAAAAAAGGATTTACTGTCTCTTATTTTTGCAAAGGACTCCGAGGCAGTTCGACTGTTCTTAAGGCCGGCAGGATCAGATTCCGGTCCAACCATAACAAAATCATTATACATCACATCCTTTCGGTCCACGAACCACCCTGCTTCAACCATCTTTAATTCCAGATCCTTTGCATGAACCAACACGAGATCTACATCACCTTTCCTGCCCAAAGCAAGAGCTGCACCAGTTCCTACTGCTACTACCTGTAAAATTACCCCGATATCTTTTTCTATCAAAGGCAGAATATAATCAAACAATCCGGAATTCTGAGTACTGGTCGTGGAGGCGCAGCGAATGGTAGCTGCCCTGCCCTCTGAGCCAAGGTCTAAAGTAAATACAACCACCAAAGCAATTATCAACCTCATTTTTATACTCATAAGTCTCTGCATTCTTTCACCTTACTCGTCAATTTCCAATTTTCAACTTTCAACCTCCTCACCCTCCTATCTGACACATTGTCCTGTTATAGCAGCGATAACCGTTTTCAGGTTTAGCCAATGCAGCCGAACGAAGAGACTGTTTGATATCATTCATGTTAATTGGAATCTCATCACTTGAAAAGAGACAGGGTTTGATGTAACCGTCAGCTGTAATTCGCAATCGATTGCATTCCAGACATTTTGGCGGTCTGTCTGCTGTTAAAGCTCCTGCCGGATCTTTTTTATCATATAAGGAAAAATGTTTGATAGTCTGCAGCGTAAGATCATTTTTTCTACAAAAATCGCGCAGTTCATCAATTTCTTCATCTAAAGTATCTTCAAAAATTATCATATTAATTTTCACGGGGTTGAGCCCTGCATCCCTAGCAGAAATTATGCCTTGAAAAACATCTTTAATTCTCCCACCACGGGTAATTTTTGCAAATTTGTCCTTATCCAGTGTATCAAGGGAAATATTGATTCTGGTCAATCCGGCACGTTTCAGAGCACGAGCAAGTTCCGGTTTAAGTAGGGAACCATTAGTAGTCATGTTTATTTCCGAGAGCCCATCAATCCTTGATATGCGTTCCACCAGATAGGTGATATTTTTCTTCACCAAGGGTTCGCCGCCGGTTAATCGAATTTTGCTGATGCCTAATTCTGCTGCTGCAATAACAATTTTTTCCATCTCTTCATAACGAAGAATTTCATCATATGACTTTAGAGCAATACCTTTTTCCGGCATACAATATGTACATCTGTAATTACACTTATCAGTCACAGATATTCTGAGATAGGTAATTTTTCTGCCATATGAATCTAAAAGCATGGATTAAATCAGGTTTGAGGTTTAAGGATCAAAGTTCAAAGTTCAAAGTTCAAAGTTCAAAGTTCAAAGTTCAAAGTTCAAAGTTCAAAGTTCAAAGTTCAAAGTTCAAAGTTCAAAGTTCAAAGTT
>CAMYJP010000177.1 GCA_947258675.1 uncultured Desulfobulbaceae bacterium
TATTTCAAATCTTAAATGCACATTTTAAGATCTAAGATTCATAGTTTAAGAGGGAATGGGTCGAACTCAAAGAAAGGGATCTTTCTAATCATGGTTTAACCCTACAACGAAACTTAATATAATTTATCATTGATTATAGCCTCATAATCTGTTATACTCCGAAACTAAAACCAAAAGGAGGCAGATTATGTTACCAGAGATTCGAAACCAAGAGCATCTATTTTCAATTCCCAAGTTTACTGTATCCAGTGATGATGTTAAAGATTTCACAAATGAACTCAAAGGCTTTCACGAAGTATTCAGTGACTGTTTTCACCGCAGCGAATCCCGGGGCCATTTTTTCCGATACATGGTTGGCCAATTCAGCGAGCTTGAAAGAAAGTCCATTGAACCGATTGCTTTAAACGTTGAAGACGGCAATGTTCGCCCCATGCAACGCTTTATAAGCGATGCACCATGGGACGACAATAAAATTTTAAATAAGTATCATAGTCTTGTTAATGAAGATATGGGCACGGATGATGGTGTCCTGATCTTCGATGAAAGTGGATTCCTTAAAAAAGGTGATGACTCAATCGGCGTTGGCAGACAATACTGTGGCAGCATCGGAAAGGTCGATAATTGCCAAGTTGGTGTTTTTACCGCCTACGCCTCCCCATATGGTTATGCCCTGTTAGATAAGCGCCTGTTCCTCCCGGAAAAATGGTTTTTAGATGATTACAAAATCAAACGCGAAAAGTGTAAACTGCCTGAAGATATTGAATTTAAAACCAAACCCCAGCTGGCTGGTCAAATGCTTAACAATATCGTTGAAGAAGAGGTTATACCTTTCAAATATGTGTTAGCTGATTCACTGTATGGCACAAGTCCAGAGTTCATTGAAGTTTTAGAATCCTTAGTCGGTAAGACCTACTTTGTACAGGTACCCGAAGACACAAGATGCTGGCTGAAACGACCTGTTACCAGAGAAAAAAAGTATAAATATAAAGGAGAAATCCGGTCGAAAACGGTTTTAGAAAAAACTGAAAAAAAACCCATCACCGTCAGCACCCTGGCAACTAACATCAATGATTATTTCTGGTATCGGCGAAAAGTCTCAGAAGGCACCAAAGGGCCTATTGAGTATGAATTTACAAAAAGACGGATTATTTTGTCAAACAATGACTTACCACAAAAAACGCTATGGCTGATTATCCGGCGTACGATCGAAGAAAAGCCGGTCTATAAATATTTTTTAAGCAATGCCTCAACCAGCGCCAGGCTGAGCCTTTTTGTTTGGTTAAGCGGCATCAGATGGGCCATCGAGCAGTGCTTTGAGGAGACTAAGTCCGAACTCGGTATGGATCATTATGAAGTTCGAAAATACGCAGGCTGGCACCATCATATGTTAACGTCTATGCTCGCTCACTTTTTTTTGTGGCATCTTAAAATAAGATTGGGGAAAAAAAGCACCATCTATTACTCTATCGCAGCTTAGAATACTGTTGGAAGCTGTGCTGCCGCTGCGACATTATGATGTCGATGCTGCTATTGAACTAGTTTTATGGATCCAGAAAAAGAATCATGCGGCATATCTTCTGCATATCTTTCACATCGAAGGAAAAAAATTAAAAAGTCGATCAAATCAACTTATGTTTCGTTGTAGGGTTAAAATTGAAAATAATGGAATCGCGTTTATGGTTATTTTGGTAGATGCCATATTCCAATACCTCATACCAAATTTGAATTTTAATGATTTCAGATTTTGATATTTCATCTGCGCCTAACCAAGCGTGAGTAGCGACCCTGATAAGTGTCGATTCTGCACGGCCTTTACGTAAAACCGCTATCTTCACGCCGTCTGCTCCACGCGTTTGTTCGGCATTCTGTATGTTACTATACCAAATAAGTTTTTTTCTCTCTAAAACTCTACCCAAAAGTTTTCACGGATTCTTTCAATCAATTCATCCGAAACCTCCTCAATTTCATCTATACCCTTGATAGATCTATTTCTCCAAAAATGCTGGGCTATCTTCCACGCTAAAGAAATATCAATGCCTAAGATTTCAGCGAACACTTGGCCGTCTTGCCCAATAGGATCAAGTGGCTCAAAATGGGAGCTTCCCTTAAACAAATGTTTCAAATTTCGTAATGTTGTATATGACAAGTTTAGTCCAGTCGGTGCTGTTAATGATTGTAAAGGCTCGAGCTGTCTTTTTAGGTTCTTTACTTCAGAGGTTAAATCTTTTAGAGCTTTTTCAGCCTTTTTAGACAAATCTTCGATCTCTGAATATTGTGGCCACGTACCAAGGTACTCTTTTAGATTAATATGGAAAGTCTCTGTAATCCTTTTTTGCCTTGTAGGATGGAAATATGAAATTAAAGCGCTGAACTCTATGCAGGCATCAGAATCCTTACCCAATAGGTTCGGTGATGTTCCATAGAATAAATGGTATTTTTTACCTGGAGGAAAATATTCTATTCCATTTGCAATAATTGGCGGGGGTTGTTTTTCTTCTTTCCAGGTCAATTCCTCAGTAAATTCAAATGTCACATTCTCAGCAGGAACATCGCCTGGATTTTCGATTACGAACATAAAAAGAAAGCCATGTCTGATTTCAACATCAAAGCGTGCTAACGGTTGGACAGATCTTGATCTCGCCCGTACGTCTGATATTTCATAATCTTCCATGGGTACAGAGCTAAAGTTATATCGCTTATAATATCTTTTGGTTTTCCTTTCTTGATGTGGTGCTCTATCGCTTTTAGGAATTTTTATGCAATATGCTGACTGGTTGGAATCTAAGGGAATCTGCTGTATTTTTATCCCCTCAATCTTTGGTGATATATTGCTAAGGATTGCCTGTTCAATCCATTCTCTCGTAATTATTGAATTTGAGGCACCCGCATCGATTCGGACTGGGAGGTGCCCCAATTCCTCAATACCGTAAATTATCATCCCACCATCTGAGTTTGCGAAGGCAAAAACATCTTTTGATATTTCTTTTTGGCCAGACTTAGATAGAGATGCACTACTCTTGTAGTCTAAATGAAGACTCTCCTGAACCTGCTGTCGAATTAACAGCTCTAAATCTTCTCGTTTGGAGGGAACATTCATTTCAATAATCACCTTGTGTCACTTTAAATGATGCCGAACGCAAAGCTCACCAGACACCAAAAGCCGTCAGGCTTTTGGTGTCTGGTACATCGAAATGTTCGGCTTAATCACCCTAAATCTTTTAGCAAATTTTCATGAGTTACATAACTACGAATACCAAAGCTATGCATCCTCGTCAGCCAATATTTGATATGATTGATCCAGTGAGGCCAATATTTTTGGATGGCAGAATCTTCAATTCGTAAATTTTTCCATATGGATTTTACCGCATCTGGATCATTGAGAAGAAGCCTATATGCCCTGCGTGTGATTTCATGATCTTCCTCTAAAAAACAAAGAGGTATATCAAGCCTGATTTCAGCCTGTTCAAATATACCTTCTTTTCCTTGAGCTATCGTATCTACAAATTCAAGGATGTTGAGCGACATGTAATAAGCGCAAATAGCCTCTCGATACTCATCGGGGTTGCCGAATATTTCAATAAGCCACTCCCACTTGTCTGGCAAAGTGATTAAAAACGTATATGCCTCATTGGACTTTCTTCCAAGACTTAAGGGCCAACCAACAACATCATGGATAAGATACAAAGGATGGCTGGAATCTTCCATCGGTAAAGTTACTTTTGTACGAGAAAACTTAATAGCCAATGGAAGCTGATTTGTCTGTAGACAGATTGCACCATGAAGGGCCTGGTAGATATATGCTATTGACTTTGGGAAATCAACAATCCGCTGTTTACCTGCAGGACTCCAATTTCTTGGATTCAAAATTTCGTCGATTATAGCAATCTGATTTGTGAATTTTTCTCTTCCTGATTCAACACCTGCTAATGCGATACTAAATAGTGCAGAGTAAGCGGACAGCCCTTCCAAAGCAGCCGCATGCATATCCTCTATTTCTTTTATTATAGCAGGTTCATATTTTTGCCTCCATTGATTTAAATTTTGCTGTATGGGGTCTTTTGATTGTCTTACTATTTTTCGCCAGGAGACTAAATCACCTTGCCGGGCAATATTTAGAGCAGTTTGATATACTTGCTTTATCTCATTACTGTATTCACTAATATCTGGAATGGGAGTTTCTATTTGGATATTTTCAGGAGTTTCGATTCCAGAAGGTTGTGCTGCAAATGGACTTTTTCCTAAAGGTGGTTTGGTTATGGCAGGCACTTGATGCAGTTCTCTTAGTAGAATTTCAAATTGCTCATCAATATTTTGACCTTCACTTAGATTTATATAAAATCGTGTGCTCACTGATTGTGGGCGGTTCGGCTGAGAGGCTTTTTGGCGAATAACTGGAATGAATTTTGAGGTTCCTAAATCTCTAATTAACTCTCCTGTAACAATAATTGCCTCATAGCCGACACCACCCTTCCCTTCATTAGCCTTTTTTACATATGGCTCAGAACAAATCATAAGTACACGATCTGCTACTTTTACAGAATTTTCCATGAACTTTGGGACATCATCTCCGAGGCCTAAGTCCCATTGATCCAGAATGACATCAATACCGTTCTCCACTAATTTTGATGAAATTTCACCAACCCATTTTTTATGAGAAGGACTATCATGTGAATATGAGATAAACACTTTTGGAGTTTTATCATTATCTGAATTATCCATAGTGCCTCACAGTAATATTATGCCCAACGCTTGAGGTGAGCAGCGGCCCATAAAATTTCCAAACCTGCACGGCCCTTACGAAAAACCGCTATCTTCACGCCGTCTGCTCTACTGATTTGTTGGGAGGTTATAGCTTTTCTTCAATTAAAACTTTTGCATAGAGATGCAAATTATTTTCTGCACCTTGTTTTAGATATTTTTCTATCTTGGCTAAAGGGAAAATATAAAATTTTTGTTTGTCCCACAATACCATTGAAGTTCCAATTACATCTGGCAACGATTTCGCCTCCTCATTTCTAACTTTTATAAAAGTCTGGTAGTCTATCCATTCCAAGTGTCTTTCAGAATGATTTCGCAAGACCTCACCAACATAGGCACCGCATCTTAAAACTATCGTATTCCAGGTTAGTTCAACTCTTTCATCAGTTCTAATTCTATCCAAGTAATCATTTAGATGTAGAAGACTTTCGATTGAGAAATCCAATTTCTCTTTATCAAAATATTGGTTCCAAAAAGTCTCATCTTTAGGATTATCGAAGAGCATAATGGCGATTTCAGACATATCCTGATTCAGATTATCATTCATCTTGCATCCCTATGGTACCCAACGCTGCTAATCAGCCGCGCGGCTTTTTTCGTCGGCTGTATTAGATTGTTGGCCCATTATCACTCCTATTATTGATTTAAATTTATCTTTATATTCCATTATCCCATGCCGTTGGGCTATTAAGTCGAGATCTTTGTAATAGAGATTTTGTTCAACTTTTTGTGCTGATTGATAAAAAAAACTATCTTGAGGGGCATTTTTTAGAGCTTCCTTGAATAGATTTTTTGCATTTTCAATATCGTCAAACATAATTTTTATTGCCGCAACTTTAGCTTCATCAGACCATTTATCTCGATTTTTTCCATATTCTCGAATAGCTTTTTCATAATGATCAGCAGCCTTTTTAAGATCCTTCTTTGAAGTTGAATATTTAAACCAACAATCTCCAAGATTGCTCTGAGCTATAGGATCACCATGCCACTTCGTTTTAGTGTAAAATTCTTTTTCAAAATCTATGGATTTTTTCGTTTTGTTCCACAAAGATTGACCAGGCCAATCAAAACCAAAATCATCATGTGGTACGTTGGCCAATATCCAGATTACAGTTAATAAATAATTGCTCCGTAATTCGGAATCAATCAAAGTTTTTTCATTCAAGAAATAATCCGAATGTTTGTTTATAGAATTTAAAGCATCCAGCCAATTGTCAGTCAAGGCACTACTATTAGCAAAAATAATACTTTCAGTTTTATCGACTCGAACTGAAATACGCTTATCAATATATTTTTGTAAGTAAGCACCAATCGCAATACCACCTCCAAGAATTCCAAATATTATTAATTGAACTATTGTTTTATATATTTTTAAATCACGTAAAGCATCTTTCTGTTCATTGAATAAAAGGCTGCTCTTATCATATACCTCGATCATATCTGATTTTAATCTTTCTGCCTCAATCAATTGTCCGGCTATCAATTCCTGGGTTGCTATATCACTATTTGAAGGGTCACTTTTTTCTAAGTTCTTATTAGTATTATCTTTTTCTGCCATTGTTTTTAATCCCTATTTATGCTTATTAGATAGGTGGCCAACGCCGGCTGTTGAGCCGCGAGAATCGCAAGCATGAGAAGGAAATGTTTTTTTATTTTCTTCTCATGCTGAGAATCGCAGTCGGCTCTAACGCACTTGATAGGCGGAGCGTGAGCGGAGCCGG
>CAMYJP010000178.1 GCA_947258675.1 uncultured Desulfobulbaceae bacterium
ATAAATCTCAAGACCTGGATTGAAAAGTCGGAGTAGTTCAAGTCTGTTATTACAAACGGCACGATTTTTATGAAAACGAAACAGGGCTATTCTCTTCATCCGTTAATATGCCTTGATTCAACTAACACTGGTAGCGCGATATCATGGATATTGCCAACCAACAGCTAGGGCCATCCGTTTGTATTCTTGGGAAGAACAAACCAGAAAGACCTCTGCATATCCATCGCCTTTGGCATAATATTTTGCAAGGCCTAAAGAAGACTCTATATAATCATGCTCTTGAAGCTGAGAACTATATTGCATCAGCGCATGTCGCTTCTTTTCAACGTACGGCGCAATATCCACAGTAAGATTGAAATATGACAAAGGGGTCCATACGCAATAGGCATAACACCGAAGTTCAGGAAAGGAATCTGCAATAGATAAAAACATCTGATTAGTTGCCATGTGATCCACATGATTATCCATGAAAAAGGGAAGAAAAACAGCTTCAGGATTTACACTTGAAATAACCTCTGCAAGCTTTGTACTTGTTTTAGGAGAAACAGAAAGCTCTGTATCTCTATTGTCTAAAAAGATTAAGCGATCAATGCCAACGAATTGTGCTGCCTTGGTTGCCTCCTCTTGCCGCATAGCAACGTTATTTTCTTCAGAATACCTAGAATTGCCCTTTCGTCCATCTGTCACAAATACCGTGGTAACATTTGCATGTTGTTGATGATATCTCTGTATAGTCCCTCCACATCCGATTATTTCATCGTCTGGATGGGGTGCCAACACAAGCACACGTTTTTCTGATAGTACTGTATCCGGCAGATCAGGGATTCTAAGATTAGGAAAAACATCCAAGACCTCTCGCAGCCTTTTTGGCAGTAGCTGCTTATACAAATACTTTAGTACTTTTCTCATATCCAGGTTAGCAGTGGGAGATACAATATTTCAGAAAATTTATTTTTCTAAAAATCTATAGTTGGCTAGCTATAAAATAACTTAGGGATATAATACTGTCTCCTATTTAATACTACCCCCAAGACTTTCGCCTTAATTCGTTCCAGCCTACTTAAAGCCAGCTGGACAACTTCCCATTTTGTTTTTCCGCACTGTACCGTAACTACAACGCCGTCAAATTGCTCAGCTATCAAAGTCGCCCTGGAAGATCCAGATAACGATTCGCCATCTACAATTACATAATCAAACTGTTGTTCAAGATCGTATAGCTTGGGCTCGATCATCTCTTTTTCAATATATAACTCTCCGTCTAAAGAAGGCGATCCATAAAGCATTATCGCCAAGTTGTTGTAAGCAGTTTTCTTTATAGCAGTGTTTGTGGAAAGGCCGGCATGCAATACCTCCAAGAGTCCAGGGCCGCGGTCAACATTAAAGAAATCATGAAGTTTAGGAGAGCTAGCATTACCATCGATTAAAAGAACCCTTGTTTTTCCATTGTCTGCTAGTGCATATGCCATGGCTAACGCAGTGATGGATTTGCCCTCAGACTCACGGCAGCTAGTTACATAGATGGTCTTTGCCTCCTTAGAGGTGCTTAAAAGATTTCCTTCCACCATACTTAGTTCACGAAAACTCTGCTCCAGGTTTTTCTCTATGGTCTTTGATAATTTTGGAAGAGTGCTCATTTTACCCTTTCTTAGCTTGTAATCATCAGGCCTACATATTGATTCCTTGTGAATATGTCGTTCCAATAACACAGGAGCAATCAAATCAATGCCAGAATAAAGCAAGAATTGCGCCAACCAACATTTCATCATCAGCATTTATTATTAATGGATTTATGATGGGGCGAAGCTTCACAAATTATTAATAGGCCCAATTATTGCAGCTAATTTGGGCAAGACAACTGATTCTAATTAATGACCTTTGAGGGCTGAATATTTTTCCTTTGGGAAAGTCACTTTTTTTAAGTGCTAACCTTGCCAAATTATTGGCACAAAAAACTAAAATTATACATATTTAGTTTGAACTAAAATAAGTCCTTCACATTGATTTAAAAAGGGCGGGGAAAACAGCCAATAAGTATTTTGGCCATATCATCAAACCACGAGGTTACATGCCCTAGCGAATTAGATAAGTACCAAACATCCAACATCTACCTATGTTTAACACACCGGCCATCATGTTTTACAAATTTATTGATTTTAATTCACACAAATCGAGTGTGCGGCATCGCGGAGATGTCCCAATAAAAGGTTAGCTGAAATCAAGTTTTATCCGACGCCTCTGATTGCGAAAATCTTTACTCCTTGGGACCACCAATTCGAATTTTAGTTTTAATCCGCCCAAGAAAGGAAGGGGGGCGTCCTCTGTCTGATTAAGGGTATCAAAAAGGGCGGAAAGGTGTTCGTGATTTTTTTCCGGGTAGGGATCCTTCCAGGTGATAATTAATTGGTCGTCTTTTCTGGAAATGCTGGCACTGGATCCAACTAGAAACTCGGGCCGAATCGATCCTATACCTTTTTGGGTTTTGTCTTGATTTTTTGAATCAGGATACACGCCACAAAACATCTGATAAAGAAGCCGTGCCAGGGTAACGACAAAATAATGGATATTGATTCGATGAGGATTTATACCGGGATTATGATCAAAGAAGTAGTTTCCGACTAGATCTTTTATGCCATTTTCTATAACCCAGCGACGTTCATATTCTTTGAGAATTTTTTTTGCATCCAAACCAGAGAGGGTTGACCCGAAACACCGCAATCGACCATTTTTCTCGTTACGTTTCAGTACACAGTGAAGCTCTTTGTTGGTTTTCTGGATGGGAATAGTAAACGTATGATTTGAATAGGTATGATCCTCATCATAGAATAACCAGTCAAAGTCAGTTGTCAGGAAAGCCGCAATATGTTTTTTGACCGCTTTATTTTGCTTGATACACATGGTTAGGTCGGCCCCGAGGCCGTCGTGTGAATCAACTATGAAATGCCAAATATTTTGGGCAGTGTATTCGCTATCGAGATAGACATGTTCAACATTTTGATCAGCTAACGTCTCGGGTAGTAATTCTCGAACAAACTGCTTGAAAGTCGTGGTTCCCCGTGCTGAGCCGCTACGAAACTCCATTGACAATGGCGCTCCGGTAGCAACATCCCACGCAAGATGAGGGCGAAAGCCGGGGAAACAGATTTTTCGTTTGGGAGAAGGACCTTTGCCAATGTTCTTTAGAGGCACATCATCGCCGGTAAAGTCGCGCATATGAAAATCCAGGGCAATCGCCCGCCCTTTGACGAGCTCATTGTCATATGCTGCCTGAGTTAAAAATCGGCGAAGCAAAAGTAGTTGTTTCTCGGTAATTACTGCCAATCCATTAAGCAAGGTGTCTTTGCATGGCATTTCAACCAAGCCTGCACAGATAGGAAAACTCAGCTCATTTGTACGACAGGCTTTTGAAATGCTTGAGACTCCGCCCAGTATCCGAACAAGATTGAGAAGTAACAATGAGAACCAACTGTACCCATTGTCCGGATCTATTTCTAAAACTTTAGCTGCGACATCAAAAATCTTCAAGCGTTGCAACAAAGGAAGAAAAAGAAAAACGCCGGGATTGGCCAATGCGACTGGCTTAACGTTTAGCGCTTCAAGAAATTTGACAAACCCGGTATCTAGCCGAAGCGGTGCTGAGGTAAGGGAGGGAGAAGGTAAGCATGATGTTATGGCCCCTTGTTGATTATCATCAGGAGAGATAAGACGTTCCAGATTTCCTTTAAACTTTGACTCAAAAGTCGACACGTTCCATCGAGAAAATATTTTTTTTATACAGGTGAGGTCGACATTGATATTTTTGCTGCGCAATATTTTTTGATAAGTTGTTTCGCTTTTTTCAATTTGCTGAATTTTTGACAATATCATCCAGCCTTCTTCCTTGAATCCTAGTTTGGAATTGCGAAAAGAAGGTCGCGCCTTTTCGACAAGTCCGATCAAGCCCAATGAATTGAAGGCTGCCCTATGTTTCAGGAGAGAAACGCGGGATCCAGGGTATCGTTTGGAAATCTCTTTAGGGGCTTGATGTCGAAAAACTTCCAGTAATCCTTGTAGGCGATCTTCCTCATGGAAAAACTCTTTACGGTTGTAAGATTGTTCATTGATAGTGACTAACTTTACTATCCTGAGATTCAAGGCTAAAAAATTAATGTCATATTTTTTGGTACCATGCGCCCAGCCATACGAGGCATATAAGTGACGCATTAGAGATAGATCTATTTCGAATCCGAAGCCTTGCAGAATTGTGACCATTTTTGTTGCAGGGATCCAAGGGCGAGCCTGTTTTAGCACAAAAATCATACGTTCAGCTTCCAACTCAAGAGGTTCACTTAATGCAGGAAAGGCGCAGCCAATTAAGCGGATGACTCCACCGTCGCGAAAAGCGGCAAGCGCCTGGCGGTATTGATATTCCGTGATGCCGAATTTTGCAAAGATGTCCGACAGAGGTGTTTTGTCGATCAGTGCAGCACGAAGGGCTTCGTAGCGACGGCATGCTGGGTCAAAGAAAGGATACTCAGTGTTGAGATTTAACAAATCATGGATGTTAATAATTTCACGTAGAAATTGATTGTAAATAATCGCCATGGAACCCCCTTCTGTGTAAACCTTTTATTTCTCAAAACTGTACCAGAAGGCGCCATTTTTGTAAACACTTAATTTCCAGGCGAAGACATGGTAGTAATCGTGTAGTAAAACCGACAATACTTGCTATATCTAATGGTTATGCCAAACGGGCGATTTTGGGTGGAGAAAATTCTTGGAAATAGAGTATTTACAGATTCGGGGAAAAAAGGGAAGCTGGCTCGCCCTTTAATCAGGTGGCAGCGCGTGCTCGAATTAGGGCGCAAGGCACTCAATGCCTTGAAATATTGAAAAATTATTTAGAAAATACTACGTCGCATGGATGTATAAATCTAACATTACACGGTCCTGGCTGAATGGCTCAGCAGGAAAAGCCCGTGATTTTGGACACTCGATATGTCTGCATTTCCATAGGATCTAACTGCAACGCCATTCTTAATTGTCAAGATTACATCTTGTATATCGAAGAACCCATCTCT
>CAMYJP010000179.1 GCA_947258675.1 uncultured Desulfobulbaceae bacterium
TTGGCAGATGCGGAGATGACCGCCCATCTGTGGCTGGCGATGCTGGAGGATATTGAGCAGCAGTATGCGGTGGATCAGATCGATTTTTCGTTGATGCAGCGGTTGAGCAAGGTTTCTAAGGGGGCAGTGGCGGGGTTTTTTGAGCGCTGTCAGCGGCAGTAAGGAGGGCTGTCATCGCGGACGGAGTGACGCGATCTCGCTTTTATGAGAGTGATATATTCTGTTTGTGAATTATTTACATTGAACCCATGAGGTTAGTTGGTCACAATTATGTGTAGAAGAGGAAATTGCAGGGGGAGCTACGCAGTCGCGGATTCTCGTGCTGTTTCTAGCTTATTTGGATTTCATGGATGATTTGATGGAGCCGGTCTTTAGCTGAGAAGACTGACTGTTTTTCATTTTGTGTAACTTTTATTGGTTTCTTGCTCATGGAAGCTGTATGAGAGTGGCAAAATCGCCAGTGAAAAGGGTGATTGGCAGGGTAGTCTAATTACGCTAATGGTGGCGGTACTCGAGGGGTAGCTATGAGTGAAGAATATTGGAAAATGTCTTTTGATCTTAATACCTTGGAGCATTTAGGGGTTAAGTTATATACACAATATCCACCAATGATTGCAGAATTGGTTTCTAATTCATGGGATGCGTACGCAAATAATATAAAAATAAAACTATATGACAATGGTGAAAAGAAAATTACCGTTGAAGATGATGGCGAAAGTATGAGTGCCGATGAACTAAATGAGAATTTCTTGGCTATTGGAAGAAATAGAAGAATTCATAATAAGGACGATAGAAAAAATAAAAGACAAGTTATGGGGAAGAAAGGCATTGGCAAGTTATCTATGTTTGGTATAGCTGAAAACATAACCGTTACTACAATGAAATCTGGAAAGCTGAATTCTTTTGTAATGGATTACCCAAAGATGAAAAATAGTGGGAATTCATACAGGCCTGAACCGCTTGAGTATCAAAAAGAAACTTCAGTTCCAGATGGAACAATTATTACATTAGAAAAAATAAAGAGAAAAACAAATTTTGTTCCAAATGACTTAGCAATAAGCTTATCAAAAAGATTTTCTATATTTAATGATGTTAACGTTGAGATATACCACAATGACAAGTTCGTTACTAAGGTGAAAAATAAAGATTTATATGATGGGGTAAGTGAGCAATTTAAGTGGGTTTTTCCGGGTGATTTTGTCGGATTAATAAGTGATTTGAAGTATTACGAAGAAAAAGATATTTCAGGAATTATATTTACATCTAAAACTCCTTTAAACAAAAATCAACAAGGTGTGACATTGCTAGCGAGAGGTAAGTTGGTTCAGGAAAATGCATATTTTGATGATCGCGCTAATGATTATTTTCATTCCTATTTATATGGGTACTTGAACGTTGATTTTATTGATGAGGATGATGAGATAGATAATGTGTCGACAGATAGAAAATCCCTCGTTTGGGAAGGTGGTGAACTTGAAGAACTTAAATCTAGGTTGAATGACATACTTAATATAATTTCCAGAGACTGGCGGATAAAGAGGAAGGTCGCTAAGAAAGAGACCTTTAAAAAGGTACATAGTGTAGATATCGATAAATGGTTGGGTGGGTTAAATGCAGCTGAAAAACCATTAGCCATAAAGATATCGGATGCTGTAATTAACAACACAAGTCTAGATGATTCAGCGGCAGCAAAATTATTTACATTTATACAGGATGCGTATTCGCTTAAAGGATTTAAAGATTTTGCTGCAACACTTGATGGTATGGATTCTCTAAATGAAGATGTAGCACTTAAGTTGATAAATGACTGGCAGTTTATAGAGGCTAAAGAGTTAGCGAAAATAGCTGATGGACGTATAAGCACTATAAATCAGTTTGAGAAGTATATAAAAGATAATGTTTCAGAAACAAAAGTTATGCAAAACTTTTTGGAGAAATTCCCTTGGATATTAGATCCGAGAATGACAAACTTTGAACGTGAAGTAAGTTACAGAAAATGGCTAAAAGAAAAATTTCCGGATGATATGTTGGACGGAAGTAATAGGCGAATGGACTTCATATGCACTAATAACAATGGGATAGTTCATGTTATTGAGTTAAAACGACCCAAGATTAAGATCAGTTTTAAAGAAATCGAACAAATTGCACAATATAGTGAATTTATTAAAAATAAATGTCCTGATACCATTAATGAAGTAAAAACTATACTTATCTCGGAAAATCATAATTATGGGCCTGGTGTAGAAACAATTGTGGATAGTCTAAGAAATAGTGGGGATTTTGAAATAAAATCATATAGCGATCTGCTAGATCAAGCGAGAAGGTATCATTCTGATTTTATAGATACTTTCGAGGAGCTTGCTGAATTAAGAGAATCCAACTAGGATTCTGAATAATGTTTGTAGTATCAATTTACATAAAAAATCTTATCTATTTGATGTCGTGCAAACTCTCATCTGCCAATAAACATTCACTAAACCTAATCATTTATAAAATCGATGGTATTTTAATGTAAGTCTTTTCATTCCCAAGTATATTTACTTAGGTAACCATGGATGGTTCGATGATGAGCTGCTGTTTGCGTTCGTATGTGAGCGGCAGTCTTTTTTATTAATGATTTTTACTAAATGGTTATCTATGAGCTACTTTGAAGAATTTAAATTACACATGCCAACAAATGAGGAGATCTGTCAGCAAGTCTCAGATAGATTGCTAGCAGGTGTTAGTAAAGAATGCCTAAAAGTGAACTTCTCAGATTATTTGACTCGAATGCAAGATGATATCTATGCATTTTATCTTGAAAAGCAGTTGGCAGTTGGTCAGAAAGTAATTGATGACCAAATACAGGAAACTGGCACAATTGACTTTAATGACCTTAATAGTTTCTTTTTGTCTATTTCTCAGTCACGTAAAAGTCGGGCGGGAAAGGCTTTTGAATATATTATTGAATCAATGCTGGTAAAACTTGAGTACCCATTCTCGGATCAGGTCGTAATTGATGGGGCTAAACCAGACTATGTCATGCCATCGGAAGAGCATTTTCGTGAGAAGCCACTTGATAGCATAATATTTACAGCTAAAAGAACTCTTCGTGAACGTTGGAGGCAGGTTGTTACTGAAGCCAATAAAGGATATGGCTATTACCTGGCTACGATCGATGAAAAGATTAGTAAGAACCAGATTCAGCAGGCTGAATCACACAAGATATATATTGTTGTTCCTAAGGCTCTAAAAGAAAGTAATCCTGCATATGCTGGTTCTTATAGTGTAGTCAGTTTTGAACAGTTCTTTGAGCAGCAGCTTGATCCAGCCATGAAGCGTTGGGGGTTGGGTGTTTGAAATTAGCCCTTGCAATAGGGACAAAAAGAGGAAATAATTGCCTTATTCCTTCCCTGATGATGAAAAGGCTAATGCCATGGATGATATGGTTTCTACACGTGAATTACTTGCCCGTTCGCTTGATCGCTATTCCCAGACCGATATAGCCAGAAAACTAAAAGTGACACCTAGGACAATCAGGGACTGGGCAGTTAAGGAAGATGGCCCGCCTGAATATCGCGTTCCTCAACTACAGGCTCTGTTATTTGGGAATGAAAGTTATGTGTCAGATGAAGCTGATTTTACATTCATAGATCTTTTTGCCGGGATCGGTGGTATCCGAATGGGTTTTGAGAATAATGGCGGGCACTGTATTTTTACTAGTGAGTGGGATAAGTATGCAGTTAAGACCTATTGTGAGAACTTTAGTACCGACCATCCCGTAGTTGGTGATATCACTCAGGTTGCAGTAGAAGATATTCCTGATCATGATGTCCTTCTGGCTGGCTTTCCATGTCAACCGTTTTCGATTGCAGGTGTATCCAAGAAAAACTCTCTGGGAAGGGTTCATGGCTTTGAATGTAAAACCCAAGGTACACTGTTTTTCGATGTCGCTCGTATTATTAAGGAAAAGGAGCCGAAGGCTTTCCTCCTTGAAAATGTAAAAAATCTGATGAGTCATGATAAAGGAAGGACATTTCAGGTAATCAAAGAAACCCTTCAGGATGAATTAGGCTATAAAATTTCCCCCAAAGTTATTGATGCAAAAGGTTTCGTTCCCCAGCATCGTGAACGTATCTATATTGTCGGTTTTCGTGATGATACTGATTTTTCATGGGATGCATTTGGGCATAAGAAAAAGGATGAAAAAACTATAGGGGATATTCTTCACCCACAGGACGGTAGTGAGGATTCTGAAGAGGAAACATTAAAAAATTATATTGTTGGGAGCAAAGGAAAAGTCAACGATAAGTATATTCTAAGTGATAAATTGTGGAAGTACCTGTATGACTATGCGGCAAAACACAAGGCTAAAGGTAACGGTTTTGGTTATGGCATGGTAAAGAAACCCAGCGTTGCACGTACTCTGTCTGCTCGTTACTACAAGGATGGTTCGGAGATTCTGGTTTATAGGGGAAGAGGTAATCCTCGTAGATTAACTCCTCGTGAGTGCGCTCGCCTAATGGGCTTTGATAAGCCGGGCGAATCGAAATTTAAGATTCCTGTTTCTGATACACAGGCCTACAAGCAGTTTGGAAATTCAGTTGCAATGCCCGTAGTTGAAGAAATCGCGCGTATTATGAGGCCGCATATCATGACTCTAATTGAAGAGGAAGAGCATAAGACTCATCAATATGCACTGCTTGGCTAGTGGTAGATGTAGTAGATAAAAAAACACGAAGCCGGATGATGTCCGGCATTCGTAGTCAAAATACCAGGCCTGAAGTACTCACCCGCCAGGCTCTCCACAGGCTGGGGTATAGATATCGACTTGATAGCAGGATAGGAAAGATCAAGCCGGATATCGTGCTACGCAGCTATAAGATCGCTATTTTTATTCATGGCTGTTACTGGCATCAGCACAAAGGCTGTAAGCTCGCGTATTCAGATAGAAACTATTCTGATAAATGGCAAAAGAAGTTTGATGATAACCGCGCGCGTGATCAGAGAGTCGCCCGGCAGTTACTGGGTGATGGGTGGCGAGTAGCAATTATCTGGGAATGCGCAACCCG
>CAMYJP010000180.1 GCA_947258675.1 uncultured Desulfobulbaceae bacterium
GATTCAACGAAGACCAAATAATTTACATGACCTGAGAAGAGTATATTAGTTCAAATATAGATTAACATTTAGTATTCAAAAAAAGCCATTAGCCGTTTGCTATTGCCATCAGAGATAGAAATGCCCCTGCCATAAGATAGGTTTTTTTCGACAGCAGATTGGGTGTAATCATCTTTAATAATTTATTGCATCCTGCCTCTTTGTGCTTTTGTAACTGCCTGAAACTGTAATACCTTTGATACATCTCATAACCCGAATGTCGGAGATTTAGCCCTCAAGGGTGTACTGAAAAGAGCAAAAACACACCGCACTACCAATAGGTTCAAGGGGGGCAGATATTTCGTCTGGAGCTCTTTTTTCGTGGTGGTGTAAATTTTGTGTAAAATCTACCAATTTTTCTGGTTTAGACTGCTGTGAAGAAATTATTTTGATTTCAAAGTTATGTTTTTAATGGGGCCGGAGATACCGCTAGACAGTGCTACTTTGTTCCAGATTAGCGGAAAACCTTTTTGTTTATGCGGAAAAATAACTACTACTTTGTAGCACTAAAACGGAATTTTATAAACAACTATTTGATATTAATATAGAATATAATATTTTTTGATTATGGGTATAACTTTTGCTGCTATTACGCTTTAAAAATAAATGATTTGTTATATGAAGGGGTTAAATTGACAAACTGGTTATAGTTGAAGCCGCAGGGGAATTAAAGATGAAGAAAACTATTATTTTACTTTTTGCATTTACGCTACTGACCATTTCGGCAAGTGCTCTTGCGACTTCTATAGTTATTCAGCATGAAGTTGTTGATACATCTATAGGGTTCGGAACGCTCTTCATCAGCGGCTCATTGGATCACGATTCATTTGCGGTAGGTACTCTATTGAGCAGTGAACTGGCTCAAACCATTGAAGATAATTACCCCTCAGCCGGTCGGCTTTCAAATCTAATGGACACGTTTGGAACCTTAAATAATTTTGAATTCTTAACAACATCACTGACCCAATTTGGAAATGCTGGGCAACAGATAGAAGATGAGTTCACATCATTTAGTCAAACGTTTATCGCAAATTTAGGAGGCCCCGCCTCTTGTAATATTACAAATACTTATATTGGAACTCAAAGTTATTCGCTATATGGTGGATTATTGGATGATGTAGATGATGTAACAGTTGTTACGGGAACTGCTAATGTTGACTTTTACGAAGTTAGTGGCAATATTACCTTTCAGACTGGTTCGTCTGGTGGAATACCCAATCCTGTACCCGAGCCGGCCTCCATGATCCTGTTAGGCACCGGTTTGATCGGCCTTGTGGGAACAGGGTTTAGGCGCAAGAATAAATGACAAAACGTAGCTCAATGCGTGTAAAGGCCGGGTCAGAAATGACCCGGCCTTTTTTATCCAGAGGTGTAAAATTAAAATTATAACTGAATTTTCCGGTTTTATATGTCAAACAGCGTTAAATAATTTTCGGTTCAGAAATAAAAAAGCCAGGTCGAGAATTTTAAATATCTCAAATCTGGCTTTGTTTATCTTGCTTAATTTAAGTTGCTTTACGGAAAAACTTCAGGTCGTTATTCCAGAGGTCTATCTTCGTGGGATTCAATTCCCAGCAAATAGGTGCCGGCTATTACATTTGATGGCTTACACCAACGTACCTCACCAAGGAACTGCATTGTATCCCAAAGGTCATTATCTTTCTGATCTGTTATGGAAATGTCCAGAAAAGTTTCAGGGGGAATGGGCACCCTAGTTGAAACACCAATACCATGAGGCCCTTTGTCATTGAGAAGACCTTCCAGGTCCTGTAGTCTGCCATGAAGGGCAAAAGTAATTCCTTCTGGCGAATTTGGAAAAATGCGCGGTAACCTCCTTTTCTCCTTAAATGTTTTGTTCATTAACTTGATCCTTTTGTTACAGTTGTTTTTATAAAAAATAGCGATCTCTCTGAATTTTATGCAAAAATCGTTCCAGAATGCCAATAAAGAATGCCACAATGTGGCATAATTTTTATCTCGTAAAAACGGTATGTTATGCTCTTCTGTTGATTTGGTTGGTTGGAACGTATTGCGATTTAATCGCTTTTCCGGAAAATTGGTTCGAGGTTCCGGAAGGGAGATTGAAATATACCTGCAAAATTTTGCAGAATACGATAAAGATAGCTGCGTGAAGAAGATTTGGTGAATGTAATAGCTTTATCATTTGGATATATTGTTACATTAAAGCATGAACAACGCGGTGTTCATAGGTATTTGTCAGAATAATTGAAAAACCAAGGAGATTAGTTTGATAAACATATATGTCGGGAATCTGCCTTTCAAAGTCACTGAGACTGAATTGCTTGAATTGTTTGAGTCCTATGGAAAGGTGAACTCAGTGCAGATAATTACCGATCGCTTTACCCGGAAACCTCGAGGGTTTGGGTTTGTGGAAATGGAAAATGATTCTGAAGGGGAGGCAGCCATTGAAGCCCTGGACGGCAGTGTGCTTAATGGCCGGTCGCTCAGGGTAAATCAGGCTAAGCCTCGGGAATCGGGTGGGGGACGCGGCAGTGGTCAACGTCATGGTCGTTAACTTTCTAAATTTATGAGCATTTTGCTACATGAATTTTCCAGTTACGCTATTTTTTCCTGGCAGTTCAGACCCGGCAGAAATATACTTTCAGGCTATAGCAAATACACCTCTATAGAATATAACATATAAAATTTACTTGACTTTTTGCCGATGAATATTATAGAAAACACTGAATTCTAATCCATTTTTATGATCAATTTATGCCGATGAATCAAGGCAGTCATTTGAGGGGTAAGATTTGCGCTACCTGACAGCAATTATTCTTTCTATTTTACTCATCTTTTCAGCAGATGCCGTAGTTGCCCAAAACAGCCAGGAAGTTGTCAGGCTTCCAGTTCTTTCCACTATTCACAAAAAATTACCCTCAGCGGTGAAAAAGGAAATTCATTCAAGCCTTGGTTCCCGTCATACCTCCTTTCAGATCATAAAAGATAGATCAGCAAAAAAAAGGCCTTCCAGCAGGAAAGGTTTTTCCCCCACTAAAACATCCTTGAGAAAGGTATCCGCAAGGAGCGCTATTGTTGTTGATGTTGAAACAGGGAAGGCGCTTTATTCGAAATCCGCTGATCAACCTCGGCAGCCTGCCAGCACTATCAAGGTATTGACAGGGTTGGTTGCGTTGGAAGCATTGAAGGAAAGAGATTTGGTGCCAGTGAGCCGGCGTGCTGCGAGAATGCCACGCTCCAAAATTTATCTGGATCAGAGAAAATCCTATCAGGCCGGAGATCTTATCAATGCTGTTTTACTTGCATCTGCCAATGACGCCAGCGTAGCGCTGGCTGAAAAAATTGCCGGTTCGGAAAAAGAATTTTCCCAATTAATGACTCGTAAAGCAAGGGAACTTGGTGCAAAGAAAACTGTATGCAAAACTGCCAGCGGCCTTACGGTTCGAGGTCAGCAAACCACTGCCCGTGATCTTGCAATCATTTTTGGGCAAGCCATGGAATGCGATGATTTTGTTGAAAGAGTTAAGCGCCTTAAAACAAAGACACAAGATGGAAAAGTTTTGTGGAACCACAATAAAGCGTTATGGAGAATCAGTGGGGCTGAGGGAGGCAAAACCGGCTACACGAGAGCTGCCAAGCAAACGTATGTCGGGAAATTTCGACGAGGTAACGATGCGCTGGTTGTTGCTATTATGGGTAGCACAGCTATGTGGAAAGATGTTCGGAAACTGGTGGAATATGGTTTTTCTAAGAAACAAAAATCACAAGTGGCGAAAATTTCAGATTCAGATTTCGTACAAGCCAGAAAAAGAAAGATTTTTTCGTCTAATAATCGATCCAGTAATCAAAATAACGCTCTAAAAATTCTTTCCGATACTAAAAAGGTCGCCAAGCTTTAAGCCATCTCAGAGGCAGGGATTACCAATCTTACAAATATTCTGGTAGGTGACCCCAGAGAAAAATCCATTTCTACTGCTGTTTTAACCCCTTCATTTATCTTTTTTAAGGTCATTTACATCCCAGCATTCACTACTTTCTAATCTGCTGAGGCAGTGCATTATAGTGAGACGTTCATGCAAATCAATAGTTGCAGTTATTAAGAAAATAGATGGCAAACGATGGAAACTAAAAACGAAATTCGCAGTAAATTATTGAATCAATTTGCCCTTTCTGATACCAACCTTCGAGGGACAGGCAAACTAGCTGAAAAGATTCGAAGTTTGGATTCATATAGATCGGCAGAATGCGTTTATATACCTCCCACACCTTTTTTCCAACAAATTAGATTGAATTGTCTGATTGACAGAAAAACCATCATTGTACCTGATAAGTCTCTCAAAAAAGGTTTTTTTACAATCAACCCCCGTTCTATTCTTTTCAAAGATTTTACCAGGGCAGCAAGCGCACATGGCCTGCCAAAGTTTGGCAGACTGCTGGGAATTGATGAGATATCAGGATTAAATATAGAGCTCATGTTGACCGGAGCGGTTGCTGTTGATCAGGGGGGAGGGAGACTTGGTTCTGGGAAAGGTTTTTTAGATTTATCGTATGCATTGCTTGGCGAGCTAGGGGGTTTTCTGAAACAACCTGCTGTAATAGCAGTTATTGATGAAGAGCAACTTTTTAAGGAAGCGCTGCCTCTTGATATCTGGGATGTACAGATGTCAGGTATTGTTTCCCTTGACTCTGCCCGGTCCCCTGAAAAGATTTCGCAGATCACTCCCCGGATATTCTGGAAAGATCTGCCGATGAAACGAATAAGAAAAATTTCAATGCTCTGGCAGCTTTTTCAGAAGGGAAAGGCGGAGAATAAAGAAAATATAAGGGTAGCTGAGTCCTAAAAATAATTAATTTTTTGGTTGCATCCATTAATTCATGTTTCTACAGACCCGACCGAAACCGCCGGGGTTGAATGCCGATGCCCAATAGACTCTGGCCTGGGTAAAGTCAATAAACCACTGACCACCAGGTTCCCGGCGGTCTGAAGTAAAGATAAAAGGTTGTTCGTTT
>CAMYJP010000181.1:0-1004 GCA_947258675.1 uncultured Desulfobulbaceae bacterium
ATCACAATTCCAAGGATTACAAGAAATAGAATCGTATAAAGCAATCGAATACCAATCTGCTTCCAAGAAACATCAGGTATTTGTTCCTTTTCCCTTTGCTCCTGAGGTCCATGGGGTGTTGTTTGTGTATTTTCATTATTAGCTGATTCTGATTCCATAATACATCCCTCAAAGTTATTTCTTTTAGATTACACCTCTACCCATAAGTAAATTAAACATTAATTGCGGCAATGGAAAGTAGGAAATAAAGGGTAGAGATTAGAGTGGATAGTTTCAATGCTTTGAATTTACGATTTTCAAAATCTCTCTTTGTTTGCTGTCTGTTTAGCATCTCACCAAATGACTTCTGAAGGATTCATAAAGCATGGCTTTTCTAATTTTTCCTGCCATTCAAAAATTCCTGCGCCATATCCACGTCTTCATGGCTGCCAATTATCAATGGCACTCGCTGGTGCAGAGACTCGGGGATGATATCAAGAATATCTACACCCTCATCGGTAATAGCTCGTCCACCCGCATGCTCGACAATAAAAGCCATTGGAGAGGCCTCATATAAGAGTCTCAGCTTGCCTGCAGGTTTTGCGGGGTTCTTATTATCTGTTGGATAAAGAAAAATACCACCGGAAATAAGATTTCGGTGGAAATCAGCAACCAGTGAACCGATATATCTGGAGCTGTAAGGTCGTCCACTCTCAGCATCCTTCTCTTTGAGATAGTCTATATATTGCCGCATATTTTCGTTCCAGTAATGATAATTTCCTTCATTGACACTGAAATATGTACTTCTTTTGGGTATCCGTATATCAGGATGTGAGAGATAGAATTCGCCGACACTCGGATCAAGGGTAAAGCCATGCACACCTTCTCCGGTAGTAAACACCAGCATGGTGCTTGAACCATATATTATATACCCTGCCGCGACCTGGTCTCGTCCCTGCTGCAGCAAATCCTTTTCACTGCCTGCTCTTGCATCCGGTGCCACCTGCCCTTCAGCAGGAATATCT
>CAMYJP010000181.1:1056-6550 GCA_947258675.1 uncultured Desulfobulbaceae bacterium
CCTATACTGACATTCACATCGATATTAGACGAACCGTCAAGAGGATCAAAAGCCAAGGTGTATTTCCCTTCATGGCCCTCAGGCACAGGGATAACGTCATCCTCTTCCTCAGAGGTCATTACGCAAAGATATCCGCAGCGTGCCATACGATTTTTTATTGTATTATTTGAGAATTCATCCAGCTTCTGGACCTCTTCTCCCTGGATATTCTTTTTCCCGGACATTCCAAGAATATCGGCAAGACCAGCCATATTAACCTCAGCGGCAATGGTTTTTGCCGCAACAATCAGTTCGCTTAACAAACCGGAAAGATCGCCTGTGGCTCCAGGATGCATACGCTGCAGATCCATAATATGGCGGCTGACTGTAATCCCAAGTGGTCGATGCATAGAAATCTCCTTGTGTATTTCACGCAATTATAAACAATCCAGAGCTGTCTGACCCGGATAATCCATGAGTAGTATAGTAAAAGAAAAGTAGAATAAAACACAATTCTTTTCAAATTAAACCAACTCCAATTACCACAGACAAATTATTATCTGAACCCCATTGTCCAGTCAAGGCTCATCTGCCACACCTCAGAGTCTACGCTTTTCTGCTTGCTGATTAACTCGTCTGCGTTGCGGCTTCAGTCACATAGCGCTGCTATGGTCCATCAGCATTAATACCAGAGTGTATTATTCGGATATGATGAACCACAGCTCGACAGCCCCATCCTGTTCATTGAGCGCTTATGGCTGCTCACCGGTCTTTGATTATGAAAACAATAGCTGCTCTTTGTTTCCCAATTATGCAGCAAAGCAACATGGGTCTAATTTCTTGGGCACAATAAGATTCCTTTAAAATCCGGCCCTAAAAAAAATACTCAAATCCTCTTATATGCAGCCATCCTCAAATACGCATCAGGATACCAGCCAGCCATATCTTCCGGTGGGAAAATTCAAATCGTATGTGACCCTGTTTGCTGAAAACAAACAATTCAAGCGTTTTTGGCTGGCTGGTGTGGTGAGCCACATGGGGAACTGGTTCAATTATATAGCTATTTTTGTTCTGCTCACAAAACTAACCGGTTCAGGAATGGCTGTAAGCTGGTTCTTAATTGCCAAATTTATTCCTACCAGCATTCTTGGACCTGCTGCAGGAGTTTTTGCCGACCGTTTTTCAAGAAAAACTATTATGCTCTGCGGAGACTTTCTCCGTGCTCTGGTTGTGCTCGGTTTTCTCCTTGTAAAGAGTCCGGAACAGGTCTGGTTGGTCTATGTTCTGGCACTAGTGCAGGAGTCTCTCTGGACATTTTACGATCCTGCCAGAAGAGCTTCGGTACCGAACATCTGCCGACCGCATGAACTGATTTTAGCCAATGCCTTAAGTGGTGCAACCTGGTCGGTTATGCTGGCATTCGGTGCAGCTCTGGGAGGTTTCATCACCTACCTGTTCGGGTGGAAGACTGCCATCCTGCTTGACTCATTAAGTTTCATCGTCTCCGGATGGTTGTTGATGAGAATTAACCTGCCCCATACAAAGGCTTCAAGAAAAGATAAACCTGGATGGCGTGACTATACAGGTATAAACGACCTCATTGCAGGGAGCAAGTATGTTGTAAAACACACTGATGTGGCTACGTTGCTGTTCGTTAAAAGCGGATGGGCCCTCTCAGGAGGAATTCTCGTTTTACTGACAGTCTTCGGCGAACAGGTTTTTTCAACCAGTGCTAATGGCGGTATGAGCGGTATACTCTATAGTTTTCGGGGGATAGGCGCTGCCATTGGTCCTTTATTAGCGTGGCATTTCCTGGGGCAATCCCAAAAGGCAATGTACAGGGCAATAAGCATGTCATTTTTTATATCATCCGGAGCCTATATGCTTTTTTCACAGGCACCGAATATTTTATGGGCCCTTCCATTCGTACTGTTAGGACATCTGGGTGGCTCTATCCAATGGGTCTTCAGTACAACTCTTCTTCAAAAAAAAGTCCCTAACGAATTCCGCGGCCGCGTTTTTGCCGCAGAGATGACTATTCTGACCTTCGTCCTAAGCATGTCCACCTATTTTACCGGTGTAGGGCTGGCTAATGGTACTGATCCTCGACTCTTAACCATTCGGCTGGCAGTTCTTTTTCTGCTGCCAGGAACATTCTGGATCATATATAATCACCGGCCAGGTAGAGTGTAAAAAGTATATTTTATAGTTTACATTGAAAGTTCCATGATAATTATTAACTCAACCTTAAGCCTTAATTGAACTTTCTGATATTTAATAGAAAATCAGTTTCTAAGCCAGCCTGTTTGATGGGTTTATCCCGCAAATGGAAATGGCGGGATTGCCGGTTTACGGTCAGAGAAGAAAAAATATCCCCCAAAGGAGGAATCTCTTTTTCGTCTTGGAATTGGATTGATAGTTAGTTTCCATCCATAAAAAACAGACTTTCCGGATGGACACTAGTTAATTATTATTATTCTTAACAAACCGATAACCGTAAAGAATAAACCTTTTGTTACGCACAGCTTATTTTTGTCACTGTTACAGGCAAATATTATTAGTCAGAAAGTTGAATTAAAAACAAATTAGCCAGGGCAAGCCAGTTGTACTCATGACACAATATTATTTTGATGAACCCATCAACCGATACGGAACAGACAGCCTGAAATGGGATGCCTATAAGGGCAAAGATATAATTCCGCTATGGGTGGCGGACATGGACTTTAAAGCTCCGTTACCTGTGTTAGAAGCCCTTCATAGACGCGTTGACCATGGTATTTTCGGATATACACATGTCCCTGATCAACTGGAAAAGGTTGTTATTCAACGGCTGTTAAATTATTACAACTGGGAGATCTTGCCTGATTGGCTTGTCTGGTTACCCGGTTTGGTAAGTGGATTGAACCTATGCTGCCGCGCGACTGGTGCAGATGGCGACAGTGTTATAACTACAGTTCCTATATATCCGCCATTTCTCACCGCTCCGGTGTTATCCCGGCGCAAGCTTGTATCGGTGGGGCTTGTTGACAATGGTCAGCAATGGATCATTGATTTTGACAGGTTGGAAGAGAGCATAACACCACGGACGAAACTTTTTTTACTCTGCAACCCGCACAACCCGACAGGGAGGGTCTTTACCAGAGATGAGCTTGAAAAGATTGCATCATTATGTTTACAACATGACATTGTCATCTGTTCAGATGAAATCCATTGCGATCTGATTCTTGATGAGGGAAAAAGCCACATACCGACAGGGACCATTTCCCCCGAAATAGCTGACCGCACTATTACTCTCATGGCCCCGAGCAAAACCTATAATCTCCCAGGGCTGGGCTGCTCTTTTGCAATTATTCCAAATAAAGAACTGCGCAGGAATTTCAAAAAAACAATGTCCGGTATTGTTCCGGAAATTAACACTCTCGGTTTTACTGCGGCGCTTTCCGCATATCGTGACTGCGGCGAATGGCATCTTGCTCTGCTCAACTACCTTCGAAAAGGCCGCGATCTGGTTGAATCATCTATTGAAAAAATGGACGATATTTCGATGCGCCATGTTGAAGCCACTTATCTTGGTTGGTTGGACTGTTTAGAAATTGATGTTGATGACCCGGGCACTTTTTTTCAAAACGCGGGAATTGGTTTATTTGACGGTATATATTTCGGGACACCTGGTTTCCTGCGTTTTAATTTCGGCTGCCCACATGGACTTCTCCAACAAGCACTCATGAGGATTGAAGAGGCCCTCAATAATCGTTAAAAACCGAAGTACAGAAAACCAGGCACTTAGCCTTACCTTGATGCCACGCCCTGTTCAAAAAATATCTCGACCACAGAGTCCTATATATTCTCTGTGGTCGAGATGCAATCCGCCTTCTGAAAAGGCCTGCCTGCATTTGTAATGAAAAATATGTTTTAATTATCAATTAGCAGCGAAGCGGCGTCAAATTATCAATTGATTATTGGCAATTTGTTTTTATCCTCTTTGAAACAATAATCAATAATTAATTGTCAATTGTTAACCGAGCATGAGGCTTGTGCACACCTACCAATCATATCGATCATAGGCATGATGCCGTCTTAAATGTTTGGTGCGCCTGTAATGATTTCTTTTATACCATCTGCGATGTCTCCTGTCATGATCACGCCAAAAGACTACACTGGTCTTTGGAATATATTCCGTTCTCTCAACAAACACAGTGCGATCTACGCCATAACTATCATTCTGGACCACCCATCTGCCATCTTCACGGCATACATCGGCAAGTATCTTTTTCGGCCTGCCGTTCACCGTTGCCAGAATTTCCGCTTCACGGCATTCGCGTTCGTCCCGATATTCCGTGTAATGCTGCCCTCTACCTTCTCTTTGCCACACTCTGGAATCATAGGCCGGTGATGGTTGTATCACTGTCCTGGTCCTGATGGTATGACTTTTATCCATTTCATTACCGACCATATATCCAAGGACACCACCAATTGCGGTGCCAAGCAGGGTCGCTTCCGTATCCCTGCCAATTGCCTGACCAAGCAGGGCACCGCTGCCGGCCCCCAGCAGTGCGCCGTGGGATCCTCTTGATTGAGCAGCAGCCATATTAAAAGGGCCCATTGCTGCAATCAAAAAAAGTACTAAAATAAGTGACTTCTTCATTGTTTTTCCTCCTTTATGAAATGGTTACCTGTTTTCCTTGATTGGAATATATATTACTGATCACCATTTCATAGAGGACATCGGGCCATATGGGTATCGATGTGGCCCGATATCAACCCGATATGCGGTGAGAATAGCTGTTATTGCTATTTAGAAGAGCTTCAAAATAATCCACATTGGCAGGATGTTTTTTCCTGAAATGAAGCTTCTTGCTCTGGTTTATATGAATTTAGTTACGAGTTACGTTTTTTAATTTGCAATTTCTCTAATTCGATCTCATTTTTACAAAATACTCCAATTTCTCGACTATAATGCTCAATACCCAGTATATAAAGCTGATTTACAAAGAAACTAAGGTTCAGAATCGAGAATTTTCTAATCTAAACTTCGAAACATTTGAATAATTCCTGCACGTTAATGTTTATCTTACTGAAATTAATATCTTTTATAAAAATTTCAACTTTAGGCATATTTCATGTATGGTAGATATAAGGTTACGACTAGAATATTTCGATAATCATATGTAATCAGTTAAACTCACACCTGGGGGGGGAAGCGAGAAAATGGTCAGAGATGGAAAAGTCGACGAACGAAGAAAATGCACCAGGTTTTTAAATCAAGACGGTGCGGTTGTCAGGTTGAAACATCAATTATACTCTAAATTCGGTTTGATTAATAATATCAGTAGAAACGGTCTGGCGTTCCGGTATTTGCAAGAAATTGATCTGGAGTATAGAACTTCATCTGATCATTATGAAAATACGTGTGAAGCCTTTGATGAAAACCCGGAACTCGATATATTTTTTGATATTTACGGATTTTTCCTGCCGAGGATTCCCTGTAATATCGTCTGTGATTCTGTATCTACGC
>CAMYJP010000182.1 GCA_947258675.1 uncultured Desulfobulbaceae bacterium
CATATCGCTTTTATCAATATTGCCCTGTGCAAGAATTTTTTCTTTCAGCCAGTCTATGAGTCCTTTCCAATAATCCGTGCCCACCATAATTATCGGAAAAGTTTTGATTCTTTTAGTCTGAATTAATGTCAGGGATTCAAACAGTTCATCAAGAGTGCCGAACCCTCCGGGCATGCAGATAAAAGCCATCGCATATTTTATAAACATTACCTTGCGCACAAAAAAATATTTGAAAAACAACGGCATATTTGTGTACGGATTGGGTGTCTGCTCCATAGGAAGATCTATATTTAAACCAATGGACGCTCCATTCACTTCAGAAGCTCCTTTATTGGCTGCCTCCATTATCCCGGGTCCACCTCCTGTTATAATGGCATATCCAGCCTCTGCTAAACCTCCGGCAATTTTGGTTGTCAACTTATAATATGGATCTTCCGGGCTTGTTCTAGCCGATCCAAAAATAGATACCGCGGGGAGTTGCACGCCTGAAAGAGTATCAAATCCGTCAACAAACTCGGACATAATTCTGAATAATCGCCAGGAGTCACCAACATTAAAATTGTCAAGCCAGTATTGTTGTTTTTCATCACTGCTTCTGCGATAGTTTTCTGCAGAACCATTTGATGTGCGTCTGTCATACATTCATTTGCTCCTATTCTTTTTTGTCTTTGATATTTTAATATTTCGGATATTATCCTTTCTGAGTTTAGCCAAACTTTGGCGTACTCCAGAATGAGAAGGTTTCAGCCTCAACACCTTTTTATAAATCTTGGCGGCCTTTTCCAATTGGCCAAGCCCTTTATTTACTTTTCCCAGAAGATACAGAGCAGGGACATAATTCCGTTTAAGTGCCAAGCTCCTCTGTAATGCAAATTCAGCGTCCTTCAGTTGCCCCAGTTCAAGCCTAACCAGCCCCAACCTATACCAGTTGATCATTGATGAATCGTCCAGTTCTACTGCCCGTACACACAATGATAAAGCTATCTCGTTTCCCTGGCCTTCCATACAGTACAACTCACCAAGTAAACTCAAAGTTAATGCATCTCGAGGATTGTAACTGACCGCTCTTTCCAGTAAAGGCATGGCATCATTATTTTTACCAAGTTCTTTATAGGCCATGCCTAAATATCGGTAAGCCCCTCCCCTGAAAATTTTCTTTCTGATTACAGAATCTGTTGTCTCAGCATTATCACTGATGGCAACACAACGTGAAAGAACCTTAATTGCTTTCTTGTAACGGCCATTGTTATAATAAAGCCTTCCAAGCTGGTATAATAAATCATATTCCGCCTTACTTTCATCGATACTTGAGTCAATACCTTCTTGGGAAGCGCTGCTCTTTAGATTCAAGGCCTTTTCAAAACTTTCTATTGCCTGTTGTTCATTGCCCATCATTCGATGGGTCACACCAAGGTTAAAAAGCGCCATGTAATTATAGGGCTCAATTTCCAGAGCTTTGTCAAAATACTGTACAGCAGATTTATGACGATTCATTTGAGCATATGCTTCACCCAGACTGTTTAAAATATTCGTATTTTCTGAATCAAAGACCAAACCCATTCGATACTCCTTTACCGCACGGTTAAGGTCTCCTTCGCTGTAGTATATATCCCCACTGACATTCAAACTTACAGCGTCAAAGGCTGTTATCGTATCAGGGCCATAAAATTTGGTATGCAATAATGCCTTTCGGGCATTTAGCGGAATATCAGATTTCTTGAAATTATTTTCGGGGAATACCGCAATTCCCATTGAAAAAGTCCTTTTGCTTAATTTTTTCAATTTCTCTCTTAAGGTTTTTGCCCATGCAAAAGCTTTTTTCTTATCTGCCCCACCAAGAAATATAAAAGCTTCTCTGCCATTAATCTTTACTGAGATGTTTTCAGTTCCTATTAATGTCAAAATACGCTTTGAAATCTTTTTGCTGGCACTGGCATGATCATCCAGGCTGAGAAGTATAATGCAAAAAGTATTGACTCTCTGCCACAAACTCCTCAACTCGCGTTGTATTGAATCTGAAGGTTTCTGAAGGGGATGATTCTCAAAATTGCTTAAAGCACGATATGTGCATAAAGCATAAGGCCCCCGATCACATGCCGCGCGTAGAGCCTGCCAGGCCTGATCAATTATAATGTCGGGATTTAATACGAAATCACTTTTAATTAATTTTTTCGACCCATCTGAATGAAAATCTGTAAGGCCCAAATGTGCTTGAACAAAATTTTCCCTCTTCAGCAAATCAAGCAATGTTTTGCCAAGTTTAAGAGCCTGCTCTTCACTAATATCATGCCAGATGTATGCAAAAACACCGCTGCCGAGATGATGAAGCGGCAAATGCCCCAGACAGGAATTAAGATAATAACCCACATTGTTGATATATTGCAGGGCCTTCTCGGTACTTTGCACCTTTGGAAATACTTCAAGGAGTGACAAAAAGAATGGTGTTTCCATATCCAAATTATCATTCAGTTCATCTCTGAGATGCCGAATATTTAAGAGGCCGGTCACCGGATCAATTGAAAGTCGCTTATACAAACAAAATTCGCTAGATAATATACGACTGCGATCTTCCAGCCATTCCATAGAAACTTTTTTAATGAAAGTATTATCCAAACCTTCCAAAACCGCCACGCCTATAAGATCGGATTCCCTCCAAATCGGCAGGTAAATAATACTTTCAGCCGGAACAATTATCGGTCTCTTTTTTTCCTGCACCCTTTCAATATTTTGAAGCCACGGATCAGGATAGGAAAATGACTCATTGTTTGAATCATTTTTTTGGTAGGCAAATAATGTCAGAGGACCTGAAAAATACGAAATTAAAGAATATGTAATTTTTGTAAATTCAGGGTTGAACAACTCTAAATCTTCTGGCTCTAAACGGTCTGAACTACTGAAATAAGGAAAAGTCATTTTATTTTTATTCCGAACAATAATAATAAATTCTCAGCCAGCGTCGTAATTTCCGAATCAGAAACGGTCCGCATATCGAGAATGAAGCATTCGTCCTCAATCCGACCGATAACAGGAACCTCCAAAGCGCGCAGCGAACTTTCCATATCATTTAACGATCGATCAAGAGGTTGTAAAATAACAGCCCAGCTTACCAATGCCTCTTCCGGTAATGCCCCACCCCCAACTCTTGAAGTTGTTTTGCCAACTGATACATGACATTTCTCTGCCAGTTTCTTCAAAATTCTTCTGCTTAATCGCCTGGCACGTTTTTCAAGAGTTTTTTGATCAATGGTCAGCATATTTAGGGTTGGAATAGCCTGTATTGCCTTCGTTTCATCAAAATAATAGCGCAATATTGTTTCAAGGCTTGCAAGAGTAAATTTATCAATGCGCAATGCCCTATTCAGAGGATTTTGTTTTATTCTTTTAATAATTGGGGCCTTCCCGATAATCAAACCAGCCTGCGGTCCGCCAAGCAATTTATCACCACTGAATGTAACAACGTCAACTCCTGCCTTAAGCACATCAAGCACTGTCGGTTCTTTTGTCAACCCATATTTCGAAAGATCGATCAAAGTGCCGCTGCCCAAATCCTCCATTACCAGGAGGTTCCGTTCTGCAGCCAATTCCACAAGATCCTCCAATGGAACTTCTTTTGTAAAACCGACGATTCTAAAATTGCTGGCATGAACTTTAAGCAACAAGGCTGTCTCTTCATTAACAGCCCGCTCATAATCTTTAAGATGGGTCCTGTTTGTTGCGCCAACTTCTACAAGTTTAGCACCACTTTTAGCCATCACCTCCGGAATCCGAAACGACCCGCCTATTTCTACCAGCTGTCCCCTCGAAACTATTACTTCCCTATTCTTTGCCAGAGTATCCAATACAAGTAAAACTGCTGCTGCATTATTATTAACTACCAACGCTGCTTCCGCTCCCGTCAGATCACATATCAACTCTTCTACCAGGCTGTATCTACTGCCACGTTTTCCAGTTGTCAGATCAAATTCCAAATTTGAATATTTAGCACCGACCTGACCCAGCGTTTCAATGGCTGAATCAGGTAGAACCGATCTTCCCAGATTGGTATGAATAACAACTCCTGTAGCATTAATTACCGTTTTAACGTTTGGTCCTGTTTTCTTAGCAATACGGCCCATAAAGCGTGGCACTAAAAATTCTTCTTTTAATTCTTTTTTGGTCAAATTTTGCCCTGCTAAAATTGCCGCCCTGTGTTCTTCAAGTACTTCTCTTATTGAATTCTTAACAAGTATTGAAGGAATATCATTTATACCGTTCATCCATTGAAGACATTCATCAACTTTAGGAATGGATTTCAGTAGATTCTGCCTATTTTCCGCAGATGTTTCCTGACGATCAATACTTCGGGCTATCATAGAAAAACTCCTCGATTTAAAACCATTTTAAAACAACCTCTTCTGAGACAACTTCTTTATATAACTACTATCACGGATAAGTAATATTAATACCAATGATATTCAGATCTTTTCTAAAGAAAATTTGGGAGTTTCAAGTATTCACGAACTGAATACCATTTAATCAATTTCTGATTGGACTTACCGCTTTTATTTATATTAGTCAAGAAGAGTGACATGGGAAGGAAAATTCACCTAACATGATGTTCAAATATCCTAGGAAGAAGCTAATGAAATTAATTCATTTTTCAGTATTCAAATTATTACCTTATTAGTCGATTTGAAATGGTTTTCTAAAACTTATTATTAAGAGAAAGTACCTCATTCAATCCGAGAAAAACTGAGGTGCTTCATCATATTTTGTCTTTTCAGTTTTGCATTGTTCTGTTGTCAAAATCCAATCCTACAATGGACTCCTTTTTTAAAATAGTCCAAAAACCAGATGTAAAGAAACAGGGTCCTGTTCAGGCTGAAAATTCATAATGTTTTTTTGATATTTTCATTGACAATATTATGAGATAGTTTTAGTTTGTCGGGCTTTGTGAGTCCGGGGAATTAAAACGGTAGTTGGTCTTTGAAAGGTCTTGAC
>CAMYJP010000183.1:0-4971 GCA_947258675.1 uncultured Desulfobulbaceae bacterium
CGTAATTTATTAAAAAAGGTATATGAGATGTAAAGTGAACTTCTATTGTTATTAACTTATTATGTTATCTGGGTTCCAATCGGCGAGAATTATTAGTAACAATATCTGATCATATAGTTTTTATCAGTGCAAGAAAGAAAAGTTGGAAATATAGCTTTATGTGGCTTTTAATAAATTTCAGACAGGAAAGCTTATTACCTTTGTTGCTTGAACTGAATAGTGAGCGCATTCCGCGTAGCTCGAAGTCTTAAGCTTATCTGCTGCAAGGATCTTTAATATTTTTTTATGTACAATAGAAAGTACAGTGAATATTATGGAAATGATTGAGAAAAACAATTTACAAGATTTGAAGCAGCAACTGAAAGAGATTATTCATGAACGTGCTTTTAAGAAACACAGCCTTTTTAAAACCCCTTCAGGAATTGTGCGCACCTTTTTTGACTTTCTAGAAATTTCTTTGAAGCACCAAGGAATAGAGCTGGCTGGCGAAATTGTATATAGTGAGATTAAAGACCTTGATATTCATGCTATAGGTGGCCCATCTCACGGTATTACATCGATTTTATGCAGAGCAGCCTTTTTAAAGAAAATCGGAATATTTTATATCCGTGACAGTATTAAAAAAGAAGGTGATATTCATGCACCTAAATGGATAGAATCACGTATAAAGACTGGAGACAGGCTGGCAATTGTGGGAGATGTGGTTTCATCAGGCAGTCTAATAATCCGTTCAATTGAAGAAATAATGCAGCTAGGAGGTGAGATTAAAAAGGTCGTTGTTATCATAGACGGGCAGGAAGGCGGGGGAATCGAGGCGATTAAAAAATATTTACGGACAAATATGCTTGATATCTCTGTCAAGGTTATTTTTACCCGAGAAGAAATACTCAAAGAGTCTACTAAGCCTCAATATCTTGACTATTAAAGAAAAAAATACATAGGTGAGAATTTCTGGTATAGGATATGTTATCAACTTTTAGGGTCTAATACTCCATAGCTTGACGTCGAATTTTAGCCCCTTGCAAGAGGCGTCTGAAAAAAAAGTTCTATCTGGTATTAATCTGCTCTGTTTCGTTCTTTGTAATTCTATTATGTCGGGCAACCGACTGACTTAATATCAATTTTATAATTAAAGTTGTCGTCATTGTCCGGAGTATGACATTTAAGACAGGTCTTTGCATCCGGTTTACGGACGATTTCTTTGGCAGCAGAGCTTATCATGTGTTGTTTTCCTGGGCCATGGCAGACTTCACAGCCTACCTGGAGTAACTCAGAGGGCAGAGACAGCATGGCTGCCGCAGGTTCTGAACTATCATAAGTTACATGGCAGGGGAGACAATCCAGATTAAAGTGTTGTTTTTTTGTTTTGAGAGTCTGGTACGCTGAGGCATGGCCGGTCGTCTGCCAAAAAACTGTTTGCTCATTGTGACAATCGGCGCATTCACGCCAACCTGAATAACGGAGAGATGCGGGGCTAAGATTATTTTGCTGTACCGGTATTTGTTTCTGTTTCAAAGAGTTGGCTTTTCTTCTTTGACCTATTTGATTAATCAACTGTTTGGTTTTTTCCACCACTGCAGCTACAGGTTGGTCATCTGGCATATTTTTTTCCATGGCGATGAAGCGATTTTTATATGTAGAATGAGCCTCTCCAAGTGATTCTTTTTCTTTAATTACAGTTTGTAATTCCTCAATCTCTAACAGAATTCTCTCTCTGTTTAATAGTAGGTTTTGATAACCAGTATGAGCTTTAAGTTTTTCAGGACTCATTCTATTTTGATAACGATTTATTCTGCCGTTTATACCACCGAGTTCGTTCTTTTTTACCTGAAGGAGTTTTTCTGAATTATCTGCACCCCATTTTTTTGAGTTTTGCCAGTTAACGTCTAGCCAGCCCAGATATTTTCCCTGTTTTCCAGCCTGTAAAATAAGAGTATTTTCAATCTGCCTGGGGGAAAAGTTGGCAATTCCGGAACCAGCCTGAACAATGATGTGAATACCAGGTTGGCTTTTAGCAATTTCCTCGTTAATCTTAATAGAATAGCTCGAGAGGAGAACGAGAAGGTCAGAAGATTTTTTTAGATCATTTAGCAATGGAGGCAAGGCTTCCTGCCAAGGAACAACCGTAGCGGAATCTTCTTTATTGAACTGGCTGTTAACCTGGCTGGAAGTGAGGCCGATCACCGCTACTTGAATAGAGCCTATCTCTTTTAAAAGATACGGAGAGAAAAGTGGTTTATTAGATGATGGATCTATAAGATTTGCTGAAAGCAGAGGGAGGTTATACTCTTTTAATATTGTATTTAGAAATTCAAGACCGGCTGTCAGATCTTTTTCACCAAGACCAATCGCATCGTACTGCATCAATTCATAGGCAGACGCTATACCTCTTGCTGTTATTTTATTCTGTTCATTTGTTCCTGGTGATAGCCGTTTGTTTTTAAACAGGAGATTACCGGCATCAAGTTTCAGGTTCGGTTGAGCCGTTTCGTTTTGAATTTTATTTATTTGAAATGCTTTTTTGGACAGACCGCCCAGTTGACGGCTTTTTCAACCACAAGGTTCGGTTTCACCGTTAACATCGTTGGAATAGAAGATCATCAGTTCTTGGCCGCTCTTGGCAGCAGAAATAGGCCAGGTTGGAAAAATCATAACACTGAATATAATGTACATTATGAGGGTGGTAATTATTGAACAAAGCCTGTTCATAGCTCTTTCTATCCTTTCTGTTTGTTAGGTAATGGTATTTTTCTTTTTTGAAGGATCTGGCGCCATTTGGTAAGCCTGTCCTTTATTATCGCTTCATACCCTCGATTGGTTGGATTGTAATATCTTCGTCCAGCCAGTTGCGGCGGTAGGTGTTCCTGTTCAACCAATCCATGGGGATCATCATGAGCGTACTTGTAATCTTTTCCATAGTCAAGTTCCTTCATTAGCCTGGTGGGAGCGTTGCGAATGTGCAACGGTACCGGTAGACTGCCGGTTTTGTTTATATCTTTACGAACCTTATTATAAGCTACATATAAAGCATTGCTCTTAGGGGCGGTAGCGAGATAAACGACAGACTGTACCAATGCTAGTTCCCCTTCCGGTGACCCCAGGGAATGATAAGCATCCCGACAATTCAATGCCAAATGCAGTGCTGGGGGATCAGCATTACCAATATCTTCGGATGCGAACCGGATTAATCGTCTGGCAATATAGAGAGGGTCTTCACCGGCATTGAGCATTCTTGCGAGCCAGTATAGGGCACCATCCGGATCACTGTCACGCAGACTTTTATGCAGAGCCGAGATAAGATTATAATGCTCTTCACCATCCTTATCATATCGTAGGCTTCTCTGTTGGCATGCCTCCTCGGCAACGGATAGTGTAATAGTAGTCGGTTCCTCTGTCTCTTGGGAAGACGATCTGGCCAATGCAGCAGCAACTTCCAGGCTGTTCAGGGTGATTCTTGCATCTCCATCAGCCATGGAGCATAGATGTTTCATGGCAGGGTCATCAAGTTGAAGATTGTAACGACCAAAGCCGTGATTTTCATCTGCGAGCGCACGCAATAATATAGTTTTCAGATTTTCTTCAGACAGAGGGTGCAATACCAGTACTCGACATCTGGAAAGCAATGGGGCTATAACATGAAAGGACGGGTTTTCCGTTGTAGCTCCTATAAGAGTGAGTAAACCATTTTCCACATGAGGTAGGAATCCATCCTGCTGGCCTTTATTAAACCTGTGTATCTCATCTACAAATAAAACTGTCCGGATATTTTCCTTGTCTAAGCGCTCTCTGGCTCTGGCAACTATCTGCCTGACTTCTTTTACACCGGAAAGTACCGCGGAAAAAAATACAAAATCAGCATCAATGTGCCCGGCTATGATTCGAGCAAGGGTTGTTTTACCAGAACCGGGCGGACCCCAGAGTAATAAGGAAGGAATGTTCTTCTGGACGATAAGTTTTTTGAGCAACCTGTTTTCGCCCAATAGTTCCTCCTGACCAACAAATTCATCAATATTTTGCGGTCTCATTCGTTCGGCCAATGGGGATGAATGATTAAAAATGTCTGAAGTTGTCATTTTAAGCAACTTTCCTGGTATATTGTGAAATATGAAAGGGTAATGGCGTCGTAAAAAGTCCGATCTACTGTGTCGTAGCGGGTACGCGGAATGCTCAACATACCATATGTATGCCTCCGCTTCCGCGACGCCATTACTCCTTGTATATCGAAATTTTTACTTAGCCATCTAAAACGACTCAATAGACTTTTTACGATTTCATCAAAGGGTAACCGAATCGTAAAAAGATTTTATGCGAGAAAGCCAAAGTTGACAAAACCACACCTTAAGTTCATCAACAGTATTTGACCAGCTCCTGCCACTTCTTTTCGATTCTTTTCGCCGACACTGGGAATATTGTTTTCAACTCCTGAGCGAACAGTGAAATTTTGAACTCTTCCAGCATCTGTTTGTATTCTTCGAGTATTTTTATACATTCATCGGTTGGCCTGCAGGGTAGTTCCCACTTTTCAAGTTTTTTTAAATGCGGCAGCAATTCTGCTTCCTTGGCTGCATCCTTTGCGGGTGAAACATGAGCACGCTCTACTCTTATACCTAATGCTTTGAGGTAACGATCAACTGAAATTATTTTTTTATAGTCAAAAGTTGCGAGAAAATCAGGAGGTAGCAGGTTGTCCAGCTGAATCCTATAGTCCTGAAATTTCAACCTGGAAACCGTTGAAGGTTTAGTCATTTTTTCAAATTTAACAATATGGTCAAGTGTTTCTCTTCGTTTTTTTATAACATTAATTACTTGGGTAATCATCTCCTTACCTCTCAGATAAAGCCAACCATCAGCAGCTTTTTCAATAATTGAGAAAAAAGTTTGCTGGTCGGGAATAACTCCAGAACCGGTTGCCAGTAATTCATTCAAAATGAATTCTAAGAGATGTTTGTCGAACTGTTTATGATTAGTAAC
>CAMYJP010000183.1:5000-5981 GCA_947258675.1 uncultured Desulfobulbaceae bacterium
TGAAACACATTCTGCCTTTAGCGACTTAATATGTTTTGATAAATAAAGTGTATAAAGTGCTGTCATTCCTTTTTTGGTATGTTCCCTGCTCTCTTCTTCATCGGTAAAGAGTCTGAGTGCTATTTTTGATTCTTTCCCGCAGTTAGATAAAAACAGGGTCGGATAGGCAAAACCGTGTAGGGTGTTTTTTGTTTTTAAAGGAATTTTATCAGGTAATCCTTTAAAATCCCAGGCTGTTATATTTTCCCGCTCCCATTTTTTTTTCAAAACAAATAATTCTCGATGGTCATTATGATCGTCAGCTGGCTGTTCTACTAGAGGGAATTTCCGGCTTGTTTGCAATACTATACCATTTGAATCCACCAATTGGTAACGCATGGCAAGATGCTCCGGCAACGATTTTATAGGCCATTGATCATGTTTAATGTGAATCTTGAAATTTGCATAAATGATATCCTCAAGATTCCGGTAAAGAGAACCCTGGTAAGGGACGAGACCTACTAGGAGTTTTTCTGCTGTTTGAGGAATTGGGATCAGTTGTTTGCGGATACTTTTAGGAAGCCCCTTTAAAAGAAAAGTGATTTTTTCCAATAGTAATCCTGGTACCAGCCAATCAAAGATAGTTGATGGAATGGTGGCCAGCAGTCCTGTGGGAATTGTAATTGTAATGCCGTCATCAGCAGAACCTGGGTTAAATTTATAGGAAAGAGGAAAGGACAAGTTATTTACAGAAAGGGTTTTGGGAAAGTTTTCGTGCAACCGGATTTTTGGAAGTTCGAGTAGAATGTCATTTTCCTGCATCCATAAAAATTTATCTGTTTTTTTTCTTTTAAGGTGATTGCTAAGGCTTTTTGGGTCAAAGACATTTTCCGGAAGCCTACGAGAATAGAACTTGTAAAGCGTATAATCATCTGCCAACACACCTCGTTGCCTGACCCTATCCTCCATACCTTCAATCCGGGCAATCAGTTTGAGATTATG
>CAMYJP010000184.1 GCA_947258675.1 uncultured Desulfobulbaceae bacterium
TCCACAATGAAAGCTATCAAATCAAATAAAAAAAGGAAGCTAAATGATCAAATTAGCCTCCTTCTTTAAATGGTGCCGAGGGACAGAATCGAACTGCCGGCACGGGGATTTTCAGACCAATATTTTCAAAATCGAAAATTGATGTAATTCCAAGCAGTTGATTCTATTCCGATTTTTCAACTAACTTTTGGTTTCGTTTGGAACTGTTTGGTAACATTTGACCTTGACGGGCACAATTTGGGCACAGTCAAACCACCTTTGAAGCCGCGAGGATTTAGGCATCCGTTCGAATGAATTGTTCGACTTTCACGCAGTTTTTCGATCTTCACGGAATTGGCCAGGATGTGACCATAAATATTCCCGAACGTCCAGATTCATTCGGTCCAGTTCTGTTAAAAAACCTGAAACCGATAGATGATAGTTCTCCGGAATTGTCTCCACTTTGCGAAGATGCTCAACTTGCTTTTGAAATTGGCTAATCCGCTCTAAAGTCGTTTTATACTCTTTTTCATTATGTATCATCTTTTAAAACCTCCACTATACCTCTTTTCTTTCCATCACGTTTGATCTGCCAGTGTTCGACAGCTGCGTCCTCCCCATCAAGTGCAGCCATACGCCTTAGCCAGAAAATACTCGCTCCTTCATAATTCTGGGAGGCCAAATGGTTAAAAATTATTCGTGCTTCACCGGCCACCAGACGGATATCGAATGTGTCTTCCATCAATAGGAATATATCAATATCTTCAGGATTCGGCTTATCTGTGACAAAAGATCCAAATATTATAAATCGAGCTGTTGGTCCAGTTTCAACAGCTATTTTATAAATACGTTCCAATCGTTGAGATAAAATAGCTCTCTGCAAATTGCTTTTGCCAAAGTGTTCAATAACATCGCTCAAGGATGCTTTATGGATTCCTCTCGGTAGATCGCCATTTTTATTAAATCTTGGCCATTTTTTCATGTTCAAGATGTTAATTCAAAACCTTAAAAATTGCAAATTTTAATGGTGCCGAGCCCAAATATACGGGGCCGAGAAACGATGACCGAAACCCAATTTGATATGACTACATTTTTGCTCAGATAACTTTTCCTCTTTTTTTGGTCGTAGTTGAACCGTAGAAGTTGTTGCGTTAACATTTATACCATCTCATCAATTCTGTTTTTATCGAAGATAGATGCAAGGCTACTATATTTAAACGCACGGGGAGTATAAATCCCCATGCTCTCAACTTATTTCAACATTAATTCAGATACTTAAAATTAGACCCAGACTGAATTGTGCCCGTTTTCGTGACCCTGAAAACAAAAAAAGCACCTACGAACGATTTCGTAAGTGCCTGAAATTATGGTGCCGAGGGACAGAATCGAACTGCCGACACGGGGATTTTCAGTCAATTACCCTGAGCTTCCTAACCTCCTCAATTCACTTAAGTTACTGAAATCATTGAATCCGAATTTCCACATCTTTTCCGATTTTTGCTGATTTTGGAAAAAAAGTCCCACACAAGTCCCACACAGCTCGAATTTTCAATGCCAAAATTAGCATACGGAATGATCATAGATCAAATCGGAGAAGCTCGACCCAAAAATCATCGAAAAATAAAGCATTATGGCTTACTTTCTCAAATTCGGGCCATTTGCTTTTATTACGGTCAAGTATTTTTTAACAAGCTTTGGTGTATTAATTCTTTTGATATTCAGAAATATTTTAATACGGAAAATAAACTAAGAGCCGATTCACTACATTATATCGTCATTGGGGTGTTTGCGGCTGTAGTGGTATCCGACAGCTCAGCAATTCGATTCCGGCGAACCAAAATAAACCGGGTTCGAGCGCAATAATAGGAGCAGGGGTAAGGTTACCATTTTAAAGAAATGCCCGCTGACAGCTATCCAGCCCGAACCGAATAAAACGTTCTCGACAATGCAGGACATAGTTTAAGTACTGGCGCAGATAGCCACTGACGCCCAAATGTTTATACCAGGTTGGGTCCATTCGAATTCTTCAGGATGTCTAACAGCTTGGCATAAAACTGTCCACTAAATAGACAATCGCCGGCCTTTCAATAATACCATTTCCTCTAACAAAAATGCCTGTCCTCACCGCAAACCCGCAAGCAACAACGCATTATACCCTATATTAGGTTCACGTCTAAACAACTGCTACATAGTGGCATCAATATTGCTAAGTCAGATATTCAGATACATCCACGGCAAAATAGATCCATCATTTTCAGTTAACAAGCTACAAACATACATGACACCGAAAACCTAAATTAATGCCCATTACCTTATCATCCCAAATGGGAAGGTTAATAAAATGAAGGCCAAAAAAAAAATGGTCATCCTAATCTCTCTCTTTTTCGCAGCCTCTCCTGCATTTTCTCAACCATTAAAGAATGCGACCTGGAATATGGATTCCAGCATCAGCAACTGCGTAAAGTGCAATCAGCAGTTAACGGTACTGGAAGAATGGATTGACGCCAGGGCTGCCGAAGAAACCCCATTTATTGTTCTGGGAGATTTCAATCAGCGAATGAACATTCCAACAGATGCTTTTTGGCCGGAAATAGATGATGGAGAACCAGCTAACGCCGATTTAGCGCGAGTTACCGAAGGGAAAATATCCGATTGCTGGACAGGTGAATTTCCGCTTTACATTGATCACATCGTGTTGGATCGCAACACAGCTCAATGGGTAGTGGAGGATAGTTTCAAACAACTTGTCTATACGGAGGGTGAAAGCTTGGAAAAGAAACTATCTGATCATTGTCCGAATGGAAGATACAGAGTTGTAATGTTTGGCCTCGTTGAAACTCGAGCAGGGCAGGTGCAAGTTGAACGGCCCACAGCGTTTAGGCCGTAAGGGCTGCTCGATCGAATAGTAGGGCTGAAAATTCCTCGCACCTGCGTGGGATAACCAACAACCATTAACATGGAGGATAAACAATGACTGATTATCGAAAACAAGAATCAAAGGAAATACGCGAATCCGCAGGTCAGATGGCATATGAACGAAAACGCCCGACTCATCAGAGCAATGGTGACGAGCAGCGGTATGCTAGTGCGAATTATGCGATGAGCTTTACCAAAGGCCTTGAGCACAATAGCGCTAACGGATTAATTCAGAATGCAGACGACTTCAAGGCGTTTCGTTCTGCCATAGACAATGGCTATGTCGATGCCTTTACTACTTCTGTTCCATCCGCACCGAATAAGGCGAGACAGTGGGAAGCGCCTACCGCAGGGCTTGTCTACGACTTGCAGGGACCTGACTCACATGCGGTGACCATGCCGCCCGCACCCGCTTTAGGTTCCAGCGAACTGGCTTATGAAATGGCCGAGGTATACGAACTAGCATTGTTGCGCGACGTGCCGCTATCCGATTTTAACGACACATCGGGCAATGCTGACATCGCCGCATCTATCGGCAGGCTGAACAACATCGGTTACGACATCACTGGAAACGACGGTCGCACTCGAAAAAACGTAAACGGTAATATCACCGCACAAACAGCATTCAGAGGTTCTTCCCCAGGTGTTGAGAAGGGTCCCTACCTTTCTCAGTTCATGTTGTTGGGTAACAAAAGTGTTGCTGGAGATGGCGAAGTAATGGATGGAATCATTCAATACGGTGCATTAAGTATCGATCAACGCGTACCTGTTGCCAGTGCGGGCACTGATTTCATGACCGAATGGAATGACTGGCTTGACGTACAGAATGGCGCAGACCCACAGTCCGGTAATGAAGCGGCTATTTATGGTCCTCCTTCCAGTGTCAATAGGCGTTTTATCTTCACTACTAGGGATCTGGCTACCTACGTCCATTACGATGCTCTATACGAATCCTACCTCAATGCCTGCCTGATCCTGCTCGGTATGGGGGCACCAACAGATCCCGGTTTCGACAAACTTTCAGGCAGTGGCACCTTGCATTTGAACAGTTTGGACCCTGACGACCCGGGTCTTTCACGCTTCTATGAAATCCACGAACGCGAAGCTGGGGGTTTCGCGCTATGGGGTGGTCCGCATATCCTGACCCTGGTGACCGAGGTGGCCACACGAGCCCTCAAGGCCGTACGTTACCAAAAGTTCAATACGCACTGCAGACTGCGTCCTGAGGTGCTGGCCGGGCGCATTGAGAAAGCCAGCCAGATAGAATCCGACTTCCTTTCACTCGGCAATGTTTTCTCGCAGCTTGAAGGTGAAATACAGGATACAGTAAACGCCATTCAGTCACACAATGCGTCAGGCACCAAGCTGTTGCCGATGGCTTTTCAGGAAGGCTCGCCTATGCATCCATCCTACGGCGCGGGGCACGCGACGGTGGCTGGCGCATGCGTGACCATTCTCAAAGCCTACTTCGACACCAGCGCGGTATTGGTGTGTCGTGGTAGTGACGTTCTGTTCTCGCGCTTTAAGAACGGGGACTCACCTGTCGCGTTTGTTCCAGACAGTTCGATGAATGCCCTGACTGATGTCAATGACGGCTCGTATCTCACCCTGGAAGGTGAACTGAACAAGCTGGCAGCCAATATCTCTATCGGTCGCAACATGGCAGGAGTGCACTATTTTTCGGACTATTATGACAGTCTGCGCATGGGCGAAGAGATCGCTATCGGGATCCTGGAAGAGCAGGCACTTTGCTACAAAACAGATCCGTTCGTCCTCTCCGTAACGACATTCGACGGCGATGTTCGCTGCATAGGGAGGCGTTAATTCTCATGCTGAAATAATACCGGGCTGTCCGCCAACTGGAGGATGGCCCGTTTGTTCGACTGTTTAATTTAGGGAGTTAAAAGTCATTCGTTATTGGTTTGTCAGGGGCGACCTGAAATTGTGTCTATACTGGCGGTTTGAAAATGGTGTATTTTCTTGTAGAAATCCAAATTAAAAGTCCATCTTCTTTTCCATTTT
>CAMYJP010000185.1 GCA_947258675.1 uncultured Desulfobulbaceae bacterium
CTGTTGCTGTAACGTGATCTTTTCATTGAGAATCTCCTCCAAAATAATTTTATGAGAAAATTCTACTTTTGAACACCTTTAATTTTCGGGGGGATTACCTGGGCTTCTTGAGGTCTCCCCCTAGGCAGGAAGAGTTTTTCCTAATTGATTCCATCCATGTGTTTCTTGGCGGTGTTGGCCTGGTCGCTCTGTGGATAATCATCAAGAATTTTCTGATATACGATTTGGGCCGTATCCGTATCTTTTAGTTTTTCGAAAGATAATCCCTGTTTCAATAGGGCCGCAGGCGCTTTGTCATGTTTTGGGAAGTCAACTATTACTTTCTGATAATCAAGAATTGCCAGTTCGAACTCTTTTTTGCCGTACAAACACTCTCCCATCCAGAAACGGGCATTGGGCGCCATATCACCATCAGGATTTTTGGCGAGATAGTCTGTGAATGCATCGTATGCCCGATCAAAATTTTTAGCGTTGAAAAGGTCACGTCCTTTGGAGTAAAGATCATTTCTTTTCGAAACGGTTTGCTCTTTTGTCTTTTTTGTGCCGTTATTAAAGGCTTTTTTCTGTTTGTCGGCAGAGATATGCACAGAGCCGTTGGAGCCGATTATTTTGGCCTTGGCTTTGGCTTTTTCCGCTGCCTTTGCCGCCTTTCTTGCCGCTTCAGCTGCTCTGCGTGCTCTTGCTTCGGCTTCTTTGGTCCGCTGATCATTAATTTTTTTTATCCCCTCCTGGGCGGAGGTTATTTTGCTGTCCAATAGGGCAAGCTGTTGGTTCTGCTGTTCTAATTGAAGGTTTAACTGCGCAATTTGTTCATTCATATCTCCGTCCATTGATTCGAGCCGAGTGAGCAGGGTAGTGCCAAATTCTTTGTTTTCCTCGCGCTGCAAACGGGTGTAATGTGCATTTTCCTCAAGTTGGCTTTTAAGCTGGTTTATCTCGGCCTGGTGGTCGTCCAAGCGATCACCTACCAAAGCCTGCCTGCTCTGCACATCTCGAACGGTTTTGGACTTCAGTTGTTCGATTTCCTTATCAATACTATCTACTTTGGTATTTACCCGATATACCCTTGTATTGGTGCTTCTTACCTCTTTTTTGGTAGCAACACACTGGACCAAAAATGGCAGAAGACAGAAAAGTAAAAGAATTCTGATAATGAGTTTGATCATGGTAATCCTCTAATATTTTTCAAATGTATTCTTGTAATGTAAAAGAGTTTAATCAGTTTGTTTGGAATTTGATGTATTCAAATTACAGTGTAACCTTGTTTCAGCATATTCGGCCATAATTTAATTTATCATCCTTGCAGACCATTGCGGGGAGCCCTGGTGGCCACCAGCAAAAAAGATCCGCCGCAGATCTGATCCATTTTTGAAAATAACATATAATTCCTGTTTACCGTTTAATCGACGGGAAAAAATAAGCTGATGTCCGTCAGGAGACCAACCGGGTGATTCATGGTTTCCTGCATATTTTGTGATTCTCACTGGTGAGCTTCCATCAGGCCTGATAATAAATATATGATAACTGCCTTCATATAATCCAGTATAAGCAATCCAGTCTCCTTTTGGTGACCATGTAGGTTGCGAGTTATCGCTCCCCAAAAATGTGATGCGGTTGGTTTTGCCGTTTTTTACATTCATGATATAGATTTGCGGGGTACCGCTTCTGTCTGAAACAAAAGCAATCCTTTTACCATCAGGAGACCAGGAAGGAGAAACGTTAATTCCGGAGTTGGCAGTAAGTTTCTTCTTGATTTTTCCTGCTGTATCCATGAGATATAGGTCCGAGTTTCCCTCCTGGCTTAAGGTGATTGCCATGGTCGTGCCATCTTTGCCGTTCCATGCCGGGGCAAGATTCAGACCCTGGCGGCGTGAAACTGCACGAGTCGTCTTGTTCTGGGAAAGACTGGTTATGTAGAGATTAGGGTTTCCTTTATGATAGGAAGTATAGGCAAGCTTGCTACCATCTGGAGAAAATCTCGGAGCGACCGCCAATTTTTTGTGTCTGGTCACCTGTCTGATATTTTGTCCAAAGACATCTGCGACATAAATTTCTTTGTAGCCGGATTTGTCTGAAACAAATGCAATTTTAGAACGGCTGATCCCAAGTTCTCCGGTAAGATGTTTAACAACCTCATCACAGAATTTGAGCACCATTTTTTTGTGTTTGTTCTTAGGACCCTTATATTTTCTGCCAAAAACTCGACGCCCTTCAATTATATCAAGCAAAATGAGTTCCAGGGAAATATCTGCCCCTGAAAGTGTGTATCTGCCGATAACGGTGAGGTTTGCTCCTAATGCCTTCCAGTCTATATCATGTCTTCCACCATAGTTTTTAGATGGTATTACTGAAATAAAACCATGAAACTCCAATGCTTTTGTGAGCAGCGTTGCCATCTCCTTTCCCATGGTATCTGTTTTACCAGGCTGTGACTGGTTATTGAAATATGGAACAGCGGTGGGCACCTTTCTGAGATTTGGTGAAGTGAAGTCTAGATAAACCCTTGCTTGGGCTGAGTAGGAAACAACAAGGGATACAATACATGCAAAACATAACGATATTACAACACTTTTCATGATGAGCTTCCATTTGAGATTTTGGTTGGATAATATCCTTTTTACTTTTCTTGTTTCAATATACTCCGGACGGGGTGAACCGGAGACCAATCTCAAGTTGCGTTTCTTTCAAGTCTTCCGGAAATTTAGGCATCGACCCTGCCTCGTGTATGGTTTTCATCAAGAATTGATTAAAATAGACATTACTTGATTTTTTTTCAAAATAACTTTTAGAAATACTGCCATCCTTGCGGATTTTAATTACTAGAATTGCTTCCAGGGAATCATCCCAGCTTTGTAATGGAGGTAAAAACCAATTATTCTGGATTTGTTGATATACAGCAGCATAATATCGCTTCATGACTTCATCCATCTCAACACCGGCGCCAACCGGGCCTCTTGGTCCGCTACTTGTTTCTTCCGTTGTGGTTGCTGCAGGTATGGATGAAGCGGCATGAATAGCATCGCGTAATTTTGACACTGCATCCTGGGCAGTTTTGGTAGCAATTTCTTTTGATCTTTGCAATTGTTGTTCAGTCCGTCTTCTTTCACGGGCAAGAGCCTGTTTGGTTTTTTCAAAATTTATATCGGATTTTGGTGGGGCCTTTCTTATTTTCCGTTTAATAGGTCGCAAAGAAACAGGTTCAGCTGCCGGGGCAGCTGGTAAGGCGGTTGAAACTTGTTCACTGACGATTTTAGGCGTTTTTTCAATTGATTCAGGCTTTGGAGGTGGCGGAGGGCATTACCGTCCCAATTGCAAAAACTAGAATATGCAGAACAACGGCAAGGTTTATAGGAATTTTCCATCGATTGCCAGAGAAATCCTTGATGGATTGGCTAATAAGAAAGTCTGGCTGTTTCATGCATCATCATCTCTTGTCAGCAGGCTGGGTGATCATCCCGAGTTTTTCAAAGCCCGATTCCTTTATATCGGCCATTACTGAGACAACAAGACCGTAAGCAACCTGCTTGTCAGCTTTTAAAAATATGGGTTTTTCGTTATCTTTTGCTGCTTTTGCAGACAGCTGCTGTTTGAGCAGTGTCTGGTCCAGTTTAATTTTATTAAGATATATTTCGCCTTTTTTATTAATTGCAACAACAATCGGATCTTCTTTTTGACGCAAAGGCTGGGCAGTTGTCTCCGGAAGGTCCACATCAACACCCTGGGTCATCATTGGCGCAGTAACCATAAAGATGATTAGCAGAACAAGCATGACATCCACAAGTGGGGTTACATTGATATCAGCTACTAATCCCTTGCGGCCGTTTCCCTGTGTCATAGCCATAGTTTCGTACCATGTTCGGTTGTTTTATAAGATCGATTGATAGTAACCTAGTTAGTTTTCATCCGAAAACTGAAACTTTCCAGATGAAGGTCTCAGGTGCCAGGTACTAGGTTTCAGTTTATCTGAATTTACAAGGAGCAATTAATTGTTCTCCAAAACACTCTATTATACCCTTGCAAGCAGGTCTCTTTCAACCAGGTTTAAAAAGTCTGTTGAAAAATTCTGTAATTCACTTTCAACATCTGCAAGCATACTTGAATAGTAATTATAAAAAATTACAGCCGGGATGGCTACGGCCAGTCCCGCGGCAGTTGCTACCAGTGCTTCTGATATTCCAGGAGCCACAACTGCCAGGGATGCCGAGCCCCGCAAGCCGATTTCCTGAAAAGATGTCATTATGCCCCAGACCGTTCCGAAAAGGCCGATAAATGGGGTAGAACTTCCTGTGGTGGCAAGGAAAGAAAGATATTTACCAAGTTTGGAAATCTCCATATTTTCAGCTTTGCGGAGCGTTCTTTTCAAGTTATCAAGGGTGGCAAGCTGCATATCAAGGGTATCTTCCCCCTGTTTATCGAGATTTCTGGTTTTGCCGATTTTTTGAAGCTCATTAAATCCCATTGTAAATATGGCGGCTTCCGGGCTGACAGAAGTACGCTGAGCTACTTGAAATGCATCTGAAAGATTTTTGCTCTTCCAGAATTTTTCTAAAAATTCTCCGGTTTGGTTTCTGGCTTTTCGATAAAGAATATGTTTCATGAAAATAATGGCCCATGAAACGACGGAAAAGCAAAGCAAAAGTAGCATGACGAACTTCACCATGAGTCCGGCATTGACAATCATTTCTGTAAAGCTTGTAATCTGCACTATATATATCCTTTAAGTTTTTACTTTTAAATTTCAGGTTTCAGGCTTGTAAAAGTACAACCAAAATCCACTTTAACTGCCACTTTCTCACGAACCGATGCTTTGCCGTTTAGAAACCAGGCAGAGCCTATTATTTCTGAAAGTTTAACATCTATAATAATCTTATCGTCTGGAAGAACCTGTCTTTTCAGCTTTGCATTCAAAATACGGGTCAAAACCGGCTTGTCTCCTTTGTTTATATCGTCCCCAGTCTCTTTATTTTTGATACATTCGGATATTAAAAGTGCTCCGGATTGAAAAATAGCCTCACAAATCAGTACACCTGGAACCAGAGGGAACCCAGGGTAATGGCCTTGAAATATATCGAGTTTGGCCGGGAACTTTTTCTCAGTCTGAATCGATTCTCCATTAAAGGCTAGTATTTTGTCAACCCATAAAAATGGGGGACGGTGCGGAATTCTCTTTAATATCTCTTCTACGTTGTTATCTTCTTTAAATTCCACCGGTAATCTCCAGCACAGCACCACTGATGTATGAGGCCTGGGGGCTTACCAGGAAAAGCACAGCATGGGCGACTTCCTCCGGACGACCGAAACGTTTCATTGGCACCATTTTCTTATATAAGCTGATTTGCTCTTCGGTAAGATCGTTCAATAATTCCGTAGAAATGAATCCTGGAGAGACGCAGTTTACAGTGATTTTTTTTCTTGCAGTTTCTTTGGCAAGTGATCTCATCATACCGATCTGTCCGGCTTTGGAAGCTGCATAGTTTGTCTGCCCGGCAGAACCAAGGTGGGCCATGGGAGATGTAATATTGATAATCCTGCCGTATTTCCTTTTCATCATCAGTAGTACAGCCTGCTTGGCCATATGAAAAGACCCGGAAAGATTTACATCGAGCACTAGCCGCCAATCTTCTTCCGACATCATTGCCATTATTGTGTCGCGCCGAATTCCGGCATTATTTATCAGAATATCAATGGAATCGAATTGCTCCTCAATTTTCTGGTAGAAGACGGCAACTTCATCAACGTTAGCAATATTACACTGGTACAAGTGGAGACGGTCATTCTTATCGCTGCATTCGTCACGAAAATTTTCAGCAGCTTGTCGATTGGTAGCATATACTCCACAAACTGTTGCTCCAGCTTCGAGAAGGGAATGGGCAATTGCTTTACCTATGCCTCGTGTGGCGCCGGTTACTATTGCTTTCTGTCCGTCTAAGTCAAACATTGTTTATCCTTGTAATTGAAGCTGGAAGGTCGGATGAAAGGTTATATCCGCTATGGCTGTAAAATGATCGGCAAAATGCATCGGTTTCACATGTTTAATATTCTTTTTATGCAGAAATGCTCCTTAAATAGGAATCCGCATCATTGGAAACTATGACGCCATAGTTGATGGCTCCCAACCACCCTGACATTATTATGCCGACAGAACCGACATGGAAAAGGCCGGAGACAACCTTAAAAAGTGAGCGGGAAATATTCAGACCCTCAAATTTTGTGCCGAATGAAGTGCCCTTGGTATGCAAAGTATAACGCTTAAAGGTTTTGGGAGTGGCAGCTTCCAGCCAGTCGCACTTTTCAGAAACTCCAGGGATATATTTTTCCAGATCAGTTATTGTTCGGTGAATAAGTTTTTCTTTTTCTGCAGCATATTCGGATTCTGAAAAATGTAACCAGTCATCATAACGGCTGTTCATGGATGCCACAACCGTATATCGGTTATGACCGGGTCTGGTTTTGGGATAATATAATGAAAATGTTTTGCTTTGAGTATTCATATCAAGCAGCTCATTGGTGTCAAATTTTTCCGCTTTGGAGGTAAAAAGCAGGTCACCAACAGATTCATCAATGATTTCCGTTTTTTTTATGCCTATATAGACCTGGCAACTTGAATTGTTCACTCTGACCTGATCAATCTGTTCCAGATAGTCTTCAGGGAATTCTTCAACCCCTGCTAAATCATATATAGTATTTGTGATACCGCTGTTTGATATGACACAAGGCGCTGAAACAAAATTTTCACCAACCATGACACCTTTTACCTTTCTTTTTTCTATCACTATTTTTGAGACGCTTGCTTTGGTGCAAATAGTAACTCCGTTATTGAGCAACTCATCCTGCATCATACCGATCAGCTGGTCTGTTCCTCCTTGAAAAGTAAAGACACCCTTGTTCATGAAGTTTGAGAATACAATTCCATAAGTGATTGCCGGATCTTCTAAAGATGACCCATTGGCATAGGTAATGGGCTCCATGAGAAGGCGGTGCACGTCTGTGCGGCCAGGAAAAAACTTCTCAAACAGTTCTCTGGTCGTCATTGTCTGGTCATCATAGAAGTTCATTTTAGCAACGGTGCTGAAAAAATCGCTGATGACTGACGATTTGATCATAAAACGGTTCTGCAGGATATCGGTAAAATCTTTTCGTTCAAAAGTAGTTGTATTTTCTACAGGTTTTTACCATGCCAAAAGGAAATCCATGCAATGAAACATCAAAGATATGGCCTTTCCGTTTGAACCAAGTAGCAAGACCGCCAAGTTTGTGATGGTGTTCAAGTAGAAGAACACTGTGTCCACACTTAGCAAGACGATTGGCGGAAGTAAGCCCGCCAAGGCCGGAACCGATTACTACGACATTAAATTGATTATTAGGCGATTTAAGAGAGTCAGGCTCGATAATCATGCTTTATTCAGAATACACTGGTTTACTATGGTCACTCCACTGAGCATGGCGCCGATAATTCCTAAAAATCCCTGGTCGGTGCCAGCAAGGAACAGATTTTCAAATGGTGTTCTACCATCCTTTATTTTTGTGGGACTGCCATAGATCGCACCGTGTATTTTAGATGTGTATTTTTCAATGGTCAGTGGCGTAAAGGAATCTTCATATACAATGTTTTCCTGAAAATTCCCAACAATTTTCCCAACAACATTTTTTGATTTTTGCATCCATTGAAATTTCATTTGATCATATTCATCAGGGTTTTCAGATCGAGAACTGTTCAGCCAACTGGTATAGTTTGCTAAATGGGTTGTCTTTAGTTGAAAGGTATCTTTTTTCTGCATACCTTGGAAGTTGTCAGGAAAACAGATAATACCGCTTCGGAGATCAACAGCTTCAGAAGGGATTTGGTAATTAAAATTCTCTGCCAGGTTATAAAAGATAATTGTACGATCATTTTTGAGCTTGGTTCTCATTTTTTGGGGAAGTACGTATATGTGTTCAATGTAACTCAGCCTGGCATTGATTTCTTTTGGATCTAGTGCAGGCAATCCGATCCCAGAAGGACGCTGTTTATTTGAAGCAACCTGGAGGATTTGCATTGTCTCAGGGTACCCGATGGTGGACAAAAGACAATCGCAGAGAATCTCCTCTCCAGACTCCAGATGAACTCCTGCAACCTTGCCCGTTTTCCCTGAATCAGTCAGAATTGCTTCAACACCGGAACTGGTTCGTATTTCACCACCAAAGGATCTATATTTTGCGACAAGAGAATCGAGTAAATCTTTTATGGTACCTTCAGGCCTGAAAAGCCCTTCCTGGAAAACTGCACGAAACATTATGATAAACTGGTAGAAATCCATATCATGTTGCTGACTGGATCCATAAAACATTAAAGGACAGAGAATGAAATCAACAAGAAGTTTATTTTTTAAAGTTTCGAGAAGTTTGTGTCTAGCTGATTCCCACGGTTTCGGCAGGAAAGGGTTTATGGAGTTAATCTCATTGATAAAGCTGATGAAGCGGTCTATTGACTCAGGAAACAGTTTTTCAATGTTTTCAGTCAACAACTTAAAGTTGTTAGAAAATCTGAGACTGCCTCGCTTGCCGAAATAAACTTCGCTGCCAATCTGTTCGTGGGTGATAAACTGACGCCTGGAAATTTTCAGTTGGCGTAGAAGGCGGTTTAACGGGGCATGACGATCATCTGGTGGGGAATAGTTGGTAATGGAATGCAGACCAGTTTCGAAAAGCATTCCTTGCCGATAATAAAATGAGTTTAATCCACCAACCTTGTTGTGTTTTTCAAGAATGAGGACTTTATTGCCGAAACGGGCATATCTGATACCGGCGGCCAATCCGGAGAGACCACCACCTAAAATAATGAGTGGGTATGTCACCGGCTCTCCAGCTAAACATCCTGAAGACGAGGTACCAGATAATTTACACAGCTGTCAAGCGAAGCAAGTTGCGGGTAGTCTGCTTCAGGAATTTGAATTTTATAACGTTTGCGCAATTCCATAACTATATCAAGAAAATCCATGGAATCGAGGTCGAGCTGGTCCCGTAAAGCCTGATCAGGCTTTAGCTCCTGGACATCTGCATCTTCATCGATCTCCTGGATGATCTCAAGTATTACATTCTTGATTTCTTCAAGCGTCATTGATTACATCTCCTGCTGTTTCTGGAATATATATAAAAAATCGTTTTAATTCTAATTTAAATCTTTTTTTCTAGTGTAATTAAATTTTCAGACCTGCGTTATTTAATGAATAATTAACTTCCGCGCAACCCTGAATAAGCAAATGGATGTCAATTTTTATCTGAATGACTATCGGAGATTCTCCGAATAGCATTAATTTTTTTCTATATTCTAAGAATCAGTACATCTTTAACAAATATGTTTAATTTTCGCACGTCAAAGACTTTTTACAGTAATTTAATGATCATTCGGTGAATTTGCTGATGATCACCACGGAGTTTATGCCCACCATCCCGAAGGAATTATTGAGGATGGTTTTGATGGTATCTAAAGTAACCGGTTTGTTGGCCACCAGGTTATTTAAAGCACATTCCGGGTCTAAATTTTCTAGATTGGTTGTCGGGTGTACGATATTATCTTCAAACGATGGCAAATTACCGGCAAGTTCAAGTACTCCAGCAGCACCCATTGCATGTCCAATTATGCTCTTAGTGTTATTTACAAAGGTATGTGAACAGTCGATAAATGTTTCTCTGATTGCCGAACATTCCTCTATATCTCCCTGTTTTGTCCCTGTAGCATGGGTATTGATGATGTCAATATCACAGGGCGTAAGTCCGGCCCGGCGTAGTGCCAGTTTCATGCATTCCGCCTGGCGGGGGCCGTATGGAAGTACAAAATCGCGGGCATCGGAGTTCATAGCATAGCCGATTATTTCACCATATATTGTTGCTCCTCTTGTAAGCGCCCTGTCAAGTCTTTCCAAGGTAAAGAGACAGGCCCCTTCAGAAACAACAATACCGTTCCTGTCGGCATCAAATGGTTTGCTGGCTTTGGACGGGTTACTGTCATAAGCCAGTGCTCCTTGAGCTTTAAAACTGGCAAAAATTCCAAAGGAACCAGTACATTCAGAGATTCCACCGGCTAAAGCAAGGTCGACCTCATCAAGGAGAAGCATTTGTGCGCCCTGTATCAGAGCAGCATTGCCGGCTGCACAAGCGCCGCCGATTGAATAATGGGGGCCTGTTATACCGAGACTCATGGTAATCTCGCCGGCAGGGTTATTCAGCACAGTGCGAGGATTGTGGTGATGGGTCCAGTAGTCGGTATTGTAGTTGAATTGACTGATATTATATATTTCGTTTTCGGTTTCTACAGTTCCATGTTCTGTAAGACCAATGTAAACACCAACCCTGTCTTTCCCATATTCGGAGAAAGAAATTGATGCGTCTGAAAGTGCTTCATGGGCGACATATACCCCCATGCAGCCTGCCCTGGTACCGCGCTTGTTTTCTTTTTTCTTGCGGTATCTGGTTTCATCGAAATTACACAGACCGGCCGGTACTTTGCCAATATAGCGTAGTTCTATTTCTTGGATTGAACTTTCTCCGGCTATGACTTTTTTTCGAAATTCCGGTAGATCATTGGCATTAGGCGCTGTCAGGCCAACACCGGTTATAACTACTCGTTGGTCTTCCCTGTTGTAATTCATATTAAGTACTTGTTATTTTATTCGGAAAGAAATTCGTTTAGAGAACGGTAATATGTCACCGGGTCAGTATCTTACAGTCCATGCGTCAGGCGTGGTGACTATGTAGTATGCAGTCCGTTTCGGAGACGTGAAATTTGCATCCAAAATGAAAGTGAATGGAACATTTACATATATGATGAAAATGCTTTGGTTGCTATCAATTTTTATGTTTTTTTATCAAAAGATTGGTCCGCATCATAAGATGATCCGTAACCCTGACATATTGGTTTTTCAGGAAATAAACGGTTGCCATTTGACGCAAACAAGGAGTCAGGGGTCAGAAACTATAGTCTATAATTAAAAGTATGTCGACCTAGAAAAGAAAAAATCTTGGCTGAATTTTTTCTCCTCTGGTACTGTATCAGGTTTGAATTTCATTTTTTTGGGGTCAATGGATAATTTCTTATTCTAGAAGAAAAATGAACTACCCCGCGGCAGATAATCCCAGACTACGTGTTACTTGCTGCGACATCAAGGCGTGCTGCAAGCAGCGAGGTATTTACCCTAAAAGAGAATAAATCAGGGGATTCCGGGTAATTCAGCAAATATACATTGCCGATCATTGGAGGTTGGTTCCATTTTTTCCCTGGAATTTAGAAAAATTTTAATCATAAAACAGGTAATAATTATGGAACGAGAATTTGATGTAGTTATAATTGGCGCCGGGCCAGCCGGTTTGCAGGCCGCAGTTCATGCAGTTCGCAAAAAGGCTTCTGTTCTGCTTTTGGGTCGTATTGAAAAAAGTAGTCTCTATCGAGCTCATGTGGAAAACTATTTATGTGTTGATGGTGTGAAGGATGGTATTGAACTGCTGAATACAGGACTTGATCAAGTTACACGGTTTGGAACGCAAGTATTACATGAAGATGTTTTACAAATAGACCTTCAGGAACAAGCATTTCTGGTAACTGTTGAAAGCGGTAAACAGATAAAGACCCTCAGCATTATATTTGCAACAGGAACCTCCAGGATGAAATTAAAGGTGCCTGGAGAAAAAGAGTTGTCGGGAAAAGGTGTCAGTTATTGTGTTGATTGTGATGCTAATTTTTATAGAAACGTTCCAGTTGCAATTGTTGGCAACGAGAGTGCAGCAGTTGATGGGGCACTTACAATGCTGCATTATGCCTCCGAGGTATTTTTAATATCCAAAGAGAGCATTGTTGGAGAGAGAGAAAATTTAAGAGCTATTGAAGCAAAACTAAAGTTATCCTTATCGAGAAACTTGAGCATTAAAATAGTTAATTTTTTATCGTATATAAAAACTTTTATTGATAGAACTTTTAAAAAGCCATCATAACAACCGCTTTCACTCTGACCGG
>CAMYJP010000186.1 GCA_947258675.1 uncultured Desulfobulbaceae bacterium
CTCGTTCAACAATATGCCGGTAATTCAAAAGTGCGTATTTACCATTCCTGGCAGGAGGACAGAGGATTCCGTGCGGCAAAAAGCAGGAATAGAGCAATTGCTGCAACGAACAGTGAATATATTGTCTTGATTGACGGTGATATCCTTCTTGACTATCATTTTGTCGAGGATCATTTTAAAAATGCCTTCAATGGATATTTTGTCCAGGGTTCCCGTGTATTGTTTTCAGCTCATAAAACAGAAAAAGCATTTTCAGAAAGAACAGGGAATATATCCTTTTTTGATTCAGGTATAGAAAACAGAAGAAACAGCATTCGTTCCTTTCTGCTGTCACGCTTGTTGTCTTTTGAAACCAATAGAATTAGCGGCATTCGGACCTGTAATTTCGGATTTTGGAAGCAGGATGCTGCAGCAATAAACGGATTTAATGAGGATTTTATCGGCTGGGGCAGGGAAGACAGTGAATTTGCCGTCAGACTGATGAATAGCGGCATAAAGCGAAAGAACCTTAAGTTTATGGCCTTAGCCTTTCATCTTTGCCATCAGCAGCGATCTCGCAATGACCTGGATTATAATGATGAATTGCTTGAAAAGGCGATTAAGGAAAAATCGACCTGGTGTGATAACGGACTAGATCAACATGTTCCGTCTCGGCCCAAAGATTAACAAGTACAGGAGCCACAGAAATTCAAGATGCCATTATCAGAGTCCATTTCCACTTCAATGCCAAGAGGCAATACATGATTTCGATTGGCATGTCCCACCGGAAAATTTGCCCAGACTGGAATATTATAATCTGCAAGTAAAGCAAGAACGCGATTCCAGATAGGTTCGGAATAATCGTTTAAGCATTTATCGTTAGAATCAGTTGTAAACGTTCCTAAAATGAGTCCTTTTAATCCATTTAATCGCTGGGCCAGCATTAATTGAGTCAGAATACGGTCCACACGATATGGGGTTTCACAAGTGTCTTCGATGAACAGGATTGTATCTGCCCAAATTATTTCGTGTGGGGTGGCGAGAAGGGAGGCAATAGTGGCGAGGTTGCCACCTAGTAGTCTTCCATGAGCCATTCCTGGTTTCAGGATTTCAAGCTGGTCAGGCTTAACGTTGTTCGGAAAATGACCAGTGAGAGTATCGAAGTAAACTTGTATAAATTCTTGGTCACAAAGATTTAAGGTAGTAACAACCGGACCATGGAAGGTAATCAAGCCGGTATTTTTCCAGATGCTGTTCAGTAGTACGGTCACATCACTGAAACCAATAAGTATTTTCGGGTTTTGGCGGATAATTTCAAGATTAATATAATCAACCATGCGTAGAGAACCGTATCCACCACGAACAGCCTGCAGGGCCTTAACTTCTGGATCTGCCCACAATTCATTGAGATCCTGGGCTCTATCCTGATCATTTCCGGCTAGATATCCTTCAGCATTATTTCGTTTTTCATGTGAGAATTTAACCTTAAATCCCAGCTCCTTAATCAACCTTATTCCTGAAATGAAATTATCTTCATTTTGAATAGGTCCTGCCGGCAAAATAAGTCCAATTGCATCACCTTTCTTAATTGGATGCGGTAAGAGCTGTGATGGAAGGCTAATTGTTTCTTTCATAAATAATACGTAAGCCTATGAGTGTGAGCATCGGCTCCTGAACTTCAATACATTCTGTATATGGATAGATAAGGTCGGACATGCCCCCGGTAGCAATAACTTTAGGCCTGTATTGTCCGAATTGTTGTGAAAGTTTTTTGATCAATCCGTCCACAAGACCACCGTACCCATAAAGCATTCCAGATTTGATTGCATCTATTGTGTTTGTTCCAATGGGATTATTTGGCGGTGAGGAAAGATCTACTCTAGGCAGTTTCGCTGTTTGCCCTGCAAGAGCATCCAATGAGATGATTAATCCAGGAGCAATGGAACCACCAAGATAGTCTCCATTTTTCGATACACAATCAAAAGTGGTGGCAGTTCCAAAGTCAACGATAATCAGGGCAGTTTGGTATTTGGAAAAGGCTGCTACCGTATTGGCGATTCTGTCAGCTCCTACCTCCTTTGGGTGATCAATAAGAATTTTAGTCCCAGTGTTTATCGACTCATCCAGTGATAATATCTGCCAGCCAACATCGCGGGTAAATTCAATCCATGCTTTTTGTTGTGTAGGAACTACGCTGGCGATGACGACGGCATTGATATCCTTAAATGCCAAACCCTTCATGGTGAAAAGTGTGTGGAAACGAGCTGCCAGTTCATCAGCGGTTTTTTTGCGGTCTGTTTTAATTCGCCAGTGGTAAAGCAGTTTTTCACCTTTAAACACACCGCTTACCGTATGTGAGTTTCCTACATCGATCGCTAAGAGCATCATTTTTAATTATCTGGTATTTAAATAGTATCCATCCGGAAACGGCTCTTTTTAGCAAATTCTGCGTCAATCTTCGTAATTGCTTGAGCGACGTACTTAAGTACAACTCCGCATGACCAGAGGAAATCCTTTAGGGCAATTATTTGATTTCCTTGACTTTACTAAAAACTGCTCGTTTCTGAATTGGAAACAATTAGTTTTAATATCCGGAATGAAATTGCTTTCCGGATGGAAATTAAATAGGTATGGAATTTTTGTTTATAAATCACCCTAAGAATAATACACAATATGAAGACCTATGCAAATTTTTTGGCCTTCTTAGTGAAGCGGGAAAGAGGATTGAAAGGGGGGCAAAGATTGTTTTCACTTCAAAAGTGAAGCGTGGAAGAGGTTTGAACCGGGGCAGAGTAAAGATTTTTTTCAGTAGGAAATTTGTTTTTAGGATTATACGATGATTTGATAATGCAATGAAGGTGGGAGCTTAAGCAGCCTTTTTAATAAGATGTGAAATATATTGTTCCAGGCTTTTTCTTTGATAAGAAGACAGTTTGCCAAACTGTACACCTCGCTGTCTTCCTGTAATAATTGTTGACTTGGAATATGGATACACAATGTCAGCTACAGTATGGAAGGGGATATCCTCTAAGTAGATAAAATCACCAAAAAGTATGCCACTATCAATTGTTTCATGGGGCCAGTCAGTTGAATTATCGTAATAAAATGCAAAGCCTCCCAAACTGATATTAAGAATTGAGCAGGCCTTGAAATTTGCTGTTACAGCGAAGTTTTTGCATGAAAACCGTTTATGCCTGCGACGTTCATTGTATTCTGTATCACTATCCATTATCGCCCTATCTCCAGGAGCAAACTACAACACACTGATATTATTTCGTTACGATGAAATGATATTTCCAAACGGGTTTCATCTATTGAAAAAAATGAATATATATATGAAAATATAGAGTTATATTGCTGTTATGTCAAGCTTTAACCATTGTGGCTAGAGTGGATAGAGCTCTAATAACGATTGATGATTTGAGGTTTTAAAAGTGAAATTTACCGGGGGATCCTTTTTGAATACTTTTTTCGGGATTGGAATATTCTACTATTTTAGTGAAAATGACCTGTTGCGATTAAACAAATTAAAATATCTTTTTTGTATATGTTTTTTGTTTACAACTGGATGTGAAGAAACTGATATTCGCATTGCAGCTGATGCTAGTTTAGATGCGGTTAAAGCAATTACATTGTCGGATAAAGCCATACAGAATTTGGCTGACGAATCGGTAAAGTTTGCGGATAACAAACATCAGATCGCTCCGGCCAGCAACAAATACTCTATAAGGCTGGAAAGACTTGTTGGAAATCATTTCGAGGAAGATGGAGTTTTCTATGATTATAAGGTGTATCTGTCCGAGAATGTGAATGCTTTTGCCATGGCAAATGGATCGATCCGAATTTACAGTGGACTTATGGATTTGCTGGATGATGGTGAATTGCGTTTTGTGATTGGTCATGAAATTGGTCATGTTGTGAAAAAACATATACGAAAAAAAATACAACTTGCTTATGGAGCAAGCGCTGTGCGGAAGACCATTGCTTCCCAAGACAATTTAGTCGGGGAAATTTTGCGATCGCAATTAGGAGGGTTGGTTGAGGCGGTTATGGGAGCACAGTTTTCCCAACATGAGGAGAAAGAGGCGGACGACTATGGAATTTCTTTCCTTAAGAATAATAGATATGAACCAGAGGAGGCTGTCTCGGCCTTAAAAAAACTTGCTGCCTTGGGTAATGAGCATTCTTTCCTTTCAAGTCATCCGGATCCTGCAAAAAGGGTAGAAAGGTTGAAGTCACAATTGGTAAAAAACGAATTGGCTGTTGAAGAGGGCGAGGGGACCTTTATAGATAGGGTATTTTCTTATCTGGCTGAAGAATTTCCTGCATTATATGAAAAGCTGAAAATTTTACCGTGGATGAGGAAAGAGGGGAATAATAGTACAATTTGAAATTTTAATCATTACTGAGATCATAAATAACTTAAAAGGAATTTTTTATGACTTTTAAAGAACGATATAAAAACAACAATACTCCCTGGGAGATTAACAGGCCGGATTGTAACATTATTAACGCAGTAAAAAATACACCAATTGCTCCTTGTAAGGTTTTGGATATTGGATGCGGCACAGGGGATAATGTTATCTGGCTACAACAGCAGGGATTTGATGCTACCGGTATCGATAGTGAGGAAGTAGCAATAAATCGCGCTCTGAAAAAAGTACGACAAGCAGAGGTTGATTGTCAATTGTATGTATTAGATTTTCTTAATGATTCTATTCCCGGGGTACCGTACGATTTCGCTTTCGATCGTGGCTGTTTTCATCATTTCCTGGAGTTTGATAAATTGACCCCTTTTGCCGAAAAAGTTGCAGAGATACTAAAGGACGATGGACTTTGGTTGTCTTTGGCCGGCAGTGCTGATGAAACAAGGGAAGTACCAGGACCACCCCAACTCAGCGCCAGAGACATTGTTAATGGTATAGAACCATATTTCAAAATTCAATCCCTTATAGCAAATCATTTTGACTCAAAACAGGAAATACCCGCCAAAAACTGGGTGTGCCTGATGAGAAAACGTTAATCGTTAAATAGGAATGGCATTACGGAAAAGGTTGGTATGAAGATATTTGAACCCTTTTTCACGACCAAAGAAGTTGGTAAAGGTACAGGGCTTGGACTTTCCATATGTTATGATATCATTAAAAAACATGACGGCGAATTAATGGTTGAGAGTGAAGTTGGTGCAGGGACGACTTTTACAAGTATCTTGCCGTTAAAAGAAAAGGAAGAAACAGGTCAGGAAAAATGATGGAAGAACTGCATGAGTTTCTTGGCGTGGTCGGATTGCTGAGTTTAATTGCCACCACAATATCCGGGATTATGATATACAAATATAGGTGGATTAAAAGTTTTGCAGGGAAAATGCGGCCTTACCTTAAATCTGTGCATTACTACGGTACGATTGGTTTCGCTTCGCTCCTGTTACTCCATTTGCTTACAACTAATAAAACGCATTTTCTACTGGTAACCGGAAGCTCTTTGCTATGTTTTACCCTTGTATTAGGTTTTTCTTTTAAATATTCAAAAAAATATTTTACTCAAATAATCAAAACAAAAATAATACTGTTGATAACTGCTGCTATCTTCTTGTCAACAGGGCATGATATAGTTGATAAGCAGGATGATTTTGAAGAATCAATGCATTACAATAGATCGTACGATGACTAGTTTTTTTATTTGACTTTCTCACTTGGAGAATTTGCTTGAATATTGAAACTTTCTGTTTTGTGCAGAGACAGGTTTACAGTTTACTGTTTACGATTGCCGGTTAGCTATTAATAAAAATGATCAATCTTACGTGGAAGGATTTATTTTTTAAGACTGCAAACCGGTAACTGTAAACCGCTCAAAAGAGCGGTCTGCTAGGTTCACCATTATATTACCAAGGGGAATTGTTATGTCAGTTGATGAACTGCTTAATTTGAAAAGATTGGGTATCAAAAAAGATGTCGTCCCAAATCTCGGACTTACAAAAGGAATTGAAAATCTTCATTTCTCAAAGCTTGTTACAGAATCGGTAAGAAGGGGCGAGGGAGAACTCAGCAGAAAAGGAACTTTGGTTATAAACACCAGGGTTGATGATCAGTACGGTGTTCAACGGCATACAGGTAGAACGCCGGTAGCTCGTTATTTCATAGATGATGAAGAAGGTGTTGATTTTTCAAATACCAAGCTGAATCAACCAATGACAAGAAAGACAGCTGACAAGATCCATAAAGAAATCATTGCCCATATAAATGATAAAAAAGAAATTTTTGTCGCCAATCGAATGCTAGGGGCAGATCTGGCAAACGCCTTTCCTCTGCAGTTTATTACATCGTATGCATCCAGAGCATTATTTGCTATAAATCAATTTCGAGATCTTCCTCCTTTGGAAATGATAGAAACAGGACAGATTGAGCAGGATGCAGTAACGGTATTTGTTATTCCTGAATTAAAACTTGATCCTGAAAAATATAAATTGCAACAAGACGGCGCTGTTATTCTAGATTTGAAAAATAGAAGAATACTGGTTGCGGGAATGAACTATTGCGGTGAACCGAAAAAGGGAGCCTTTACCTTTTTAAATTATATTTTTCCAACTATGGACATATTTCCGATGCATTGTGGCGCTAATATTGGGAAAGAAAGGGATTCTGCACTGTTCTTCGGTCTTTCCGGTACTGGTAAAACCACTTTGTCCTCAGATCCTAACAGAATCATGCTAGGTGATGATGAAATTGCCTGGGGACCTGACGGTTTGTTCGCCATGGAAGGCGGGTGCTATGCAAAACTTATAAGGCTCGATAGAAATGCGGAGCCAGATATCTATATTGCCATGAAGAAATTTGGTGCGCTTGCTGAAAATGTAGTTATGGAAAATGGGATTTTTAACTATGATGATGGCAGTATCACGGAAAATACCAGAGGTTCCTATCCATTAAAAAGCCTACCAAATTCCAGTGAAACCGGGATCGCCAATCATCCAAAAACAATATTCTTTTTATCGGCGGATGCTACTGGAATCCTGCCGCCGATATCGAGACTCGACTCCATGCAGGCTATGTATCATTTTTTAATGGGTTACACGTCAAAACTCGCTGGCACTGAGGTTGGTGTAAAAGACCCTGAACCAAATTTTTCAGCATGTTACGGTCTGCCATTTATGCCCAGGAACTTGTTTGAGTATGCGAAACTTTTGGAGAGAAAATTAAAACAATTCAACGCCCAGGTTTACCTGGTGAATACCGGTTGGTCTGGCGGCGGGTATGGGGTGGGATCAAGAATTGCTATCAGGGATAGTAGAATTATGATCGCTGAGGCATTAAAAGGAAATCTGGACCATTCAGGATATCAGATACACGAGCAATTTGGTTTTGAAATGATAACAGAAGTTAAGGGAATATCCTCACAGGATATTCTCAAGCCATGGAAGACTTGGGATAATGTAGCTGCATATCGGCAGAAAGCCAATAATTTGTCAAAAAGTTTTCAGAAGAAATTTCTAGCAACATATCAGAGCAATAAAGAGGCAATGCAGTTAATGGATAACCTGATGCATTCAATTTTTACCCAGCGTGAGATCCCTAATTCATTATTATCGGATTAAACTTGCAGAATACTTTTTATTCCAATGACCGCATTGAACACAACTGGTGTATTACTCTTATTTTCTTTTCTTATTATTACCGGTCTTTTTTTTCTTAATAAAAAAGCAAAACAGAAGAAATCTCTTATTTTGGCTTTAAGCTGGTTTTCATTTCTGATTGGCTTAATACTATTAATAATGGACATTGGCCTGATTGTCATAAAATCAGGCCCACAACAGATACTAGACTATTTGTTATTTGTTAGATCAGCAAATAACAGTAATTTTGCCGGCAGATGGATATTCACAAGTTATTTTTTTCTAATATTGGGAGCCTTATTTATTGGTTATTACCTGATTAACCGGTTGTTACAAAAAACAAACAGCGATAATTAAGTAACAACCTTAATTCACCAGCTTTGCTGGTGAGTCCCAGTTATGCTATGCAAGCAAGACAGTGACAAAATAAAGAGGACTTATTGCCAGTATTCTTTTCTTTCAAAACATTCATTTTCTTTGTTTGCCCAAAGAAAACGAAGCAAAAGAAAGGGCAGCCGTTCATTTGTCCGCCTGAGGCGGATTCCCTGTGCTTCTCGAAACGCCCGGAAGTTTGAAAACTCGTCCGCCTCGGGCGGACTCAAACAGGGTCAAACTTCTATTT
>CAMYJP010000187.1 GCA_947258675.1 uncultured Desulfobulbaceae bacterium
CTCCAAGAATATGGATCACTTCCAGTGGATCGTGGCGCTCACACGGATTATTTCGGCGGTCTTCAGAAAAGGCGGCGATGTCACCTTTCTGGTCGAAGAACTGCATTCGGTGTTTGATCCGCGTGGCGGCTATTTCAAGCGCGGTGGTAAATTTATGCCATCACTGGTCGCAGAGATCGGCGAAGTGATCGATCAACATCTGCGTCATATCGGCATGATCAAGGATGATGGCCTTGATGATCATCAAAAGCGTTTTATCGAAGAGAAGCGTGAACAGTTTAATGGGGCGGGGAAGGCAGATAGCGCAGAAGAGACAGAGAGTTCGTTTCCTGCGGGTGCACAACTGTGCAACAAGTGCAGCACCAAGGCGATGATTATCATGGATGGTTGTCTCACCTGTTTGAATTGTGGTGATTCGAAGTGTGGGTAGCGAACCAAAAAGGTAAAGCCTTAGCTGAAGGTATGAGTTGTAGTATCAATGGAAAGTGGCTGTAGTTTTAATAATACCCAGGAAGCGATGAGTTTCACTGGGTATTTTTTTGAGCGTGGAAGGTCATGTGGTGATGGTGTGTAAGATGGCTTTCGACCCTAGTGGGCATTCGAGATTTAATATTGAAATCAGGGAAGCGGAATATCCATCAGAATTATATTGCGTTATTATTTCCCATGGATATAAGTTAGCTGTTTAAGGAGAAATCACAAGCATGGTTGATATTAACGAAGAAAATGAAATCATTTGCCCGGTATGCCGTGGGAATTATATGCATCATTCATCAGTTAACGTAATAATAAGAGATTCAGAAGATGGGCCAGGCACAGCTGCATTATCCAATAATGATGGTGTTAGTGTGAAAAGAGTTGAGTCCAATGATATCGTTGGTCGTAGAGATGTTATCGAAATAGAGTTGTGGTGTGAAACATGTGGGGAAAATTCTCCAAGTAAAAAATTGGTAATCAACCAGCATAAAGGTAATACACAAATAAAATGGGCATAATCACAACTATCCAATCACTCCAGCTCACTACCTTCGTCGCATTCGCTCCATAGGCCTCGGCTGATCCCATGGGTCAAATGCAAGGCGGTAATTCGTAAGATGGCTTTCGACCCGAAGCGGAGGCTTGGCTTATGTTTTAATATGATATTTAATCTCCCCGTTCCCTTTTCCTGCTTCTTGGCTTGCGTTGAGCAATAATAACTATTGTCGTATACATATGAAGACCACAGAAGCAATCGAGCGAGATTTAGGAAGACTAGGAGAGAACACCTTTGCGTCTTGGTGCTCTAGTGTTGGCCTGATTGCAAACAAATCGGATGTAGACATAACTGGTTGGGATTACATTGTTGAATCGTCTCTAAACGCCAGTGAGCATACACCTCTTGATCTAGTAGCAACACCGTTAGAATGCAAGATACAGGTAAAATCCACGGATCATAAAAAAGGAAAGATCCAAATAAAACTCGATAATCTTCTTAGATTAACAAAATATAATGGGCCTGCTTATATTTGCATCTTAGAATTTGATAGCAGTCATTTTCCTAGATCAGCTTACCTTAAAGAGATCGATAAAAAAATTATTGAACAAACACTACTCAAGCTTAGAAAGCTCGATTCAAAAGGTGATACCGACATCCACAAAAAAAGCATTACAATTAAATATGCTAACAAAGATAGCTTTCAAACAAATGGGGAAGGACTAAAAAGTTCAATAATCAGAACACTTAATAGTGAGTCTATTGAGAAGTATATAAAAGTGAAGAGCCAATATATTTCATCTATCGGCTATTCTGAGACAAATACTGAAGGCACTTTCACAATAGAAAGCGAAGACCCTCTTAGCGATATAATCGATCTAACCTTGGGGTTGAAGGAAAAAATCAAAGTTTCTAAATTTACTGCTCATGACCTAAGGTTTGGAATAAAAAGCAGGGAACCTACCATAACGGGAATTGACGGCGACATATCAATTGAACTAAATGATAGGGATCAAGGAAAGCTGACGTTTGCGTGGCCAGCTGCAAGTGAACATATTGTATTTGATGCAACGATACTCATACCGCAAGCATTCATGCCATGCCTGCCTCTTAATAAAACAAAGATTAGGGTCAAAACAAGGTTTCTAGATTTCTTAATGGACTTTTCTTCCGGCAAGACAAATATATCATTCACTTACCCAACAGGAAGTGAAAAACACCTCCTCTGCGATCTCTACAACCACGCAAAGCTAGTTCATTTAGTAATAACAGAAGAAAGTGCACCCAATATAAAATTACAATTTGGAAATAATCCCCCGATAAAGCTATCAACTAGTAATTTCAACAACTCTAGCTCTAATTATGAAGACGCCACATTTTTTATAATTAATACAGCGTGGATGGTTGCCGCAACATTTAACATATCTAAACAAGTCACAACCTCTCTTGATGAGTTAATTAATAATCAAGAGTCAAGTGAAAATATTCTGAAACTTAACTCGAATGAAGGTCTAAAAAACCCGTCAATAACCGGAAGACTCAAAAAAAGTTACCCTATAAAGCCTAAAATGAAAGGTGCATTAGTAACCACTTCATCAGCAATCCTTGGCAATAAAACAATAATCTGTATATCTTCGCACGTAGGTGTGTTTTCTTCTGAAATCGACAATAATCAGCGCATAATATTTAACTCTAAAAAGCTAGCCCAGCACAAGAAGCACATCTATGTCTTTGATGAAAATGAACAAATAAATATCGATGAACTCAGTGATATATCAAAATCACTGCAAAATGAACTCGATGGAGAAGATCGTCTTGTAGTTTCTTTTACCTTACATCCGTTTCATGATGGCGAAAAAATGGTTGGATATTCGCAGCATTTTGATTTTACGCCAAAGGGCTATTTCATTACACCCGCTGATGTAAATGGCAATAATACATATGTTTTTGCTTCAAAATCAGCTATCGACAGCATGTCATTTTACTGATTATATCCGGTAAAATGACTATTCCCGCATCGCCTCATCGATTACTTCAACAATATGCTTGATCTTGAATTGCGCGTTCTTTGCCTGTTTCATGGCCTCTAACTGGGTAATGCAACCGGGGCAGGATGTTACAACAGTATCAGCTGATGTATCGGTTATGCTGTTGATCTTCTGCATTCCGATCTCATCAGACATTTCTTTATAGTTATACTTGAACAAGCCGGCAAACCCGCAGCAGGTATCAGGATGCTTCATTTCAACGAGTTTGACGCCTTTTATTTTTTTGAGAATTGCCCGTGGTTCATCTCTTATGCCAAGGCCATAACTGAGGTGACAGGGATCGTGATAAGTAATCGTTGAAGGATAAAGCTCCAGATTCGACTTGATTCCGGACTTAGTAAAAAACTCATTTATGTCCAGCAGGTTTTTAATGGTGTTTCCTGTGAGTAAAGGATACTGCTCCTTTATGACCATTGTGCAGGTAGGGCACATGCTAATTATTGCTTCGGCACGGACCCTGTTGAAATGTTCGATATTTTTATTGGCAAGCGTTACAGCCTCTTCCTGAAATCCCATTGATCGCAGGGGCGCCCCGCAGCATGACTCGCCCTTGAACACGACAACCTCATAACCCTGAGAGAGCAAAATATTGGATAATGACTGGCCCAGGTCCGGATAAAGATAATTAATGCTGCATCCCGCGAATATGGCAACCCGGCCTATTTTTTTTCTGTTTTTGTAGATCTGTACAGTTTTGTTGAATGGTTTGGATGCGATATGGGGCATATAATCGACCATGCCCGCCTTCTGCAACGGTTTATAAAGCAGAAACTGATAAAGTCTTAAGGCCCGATGAACAGTATTCAGCCTTGAAATGGAACCTTTGGTCGCGGCCCTGAGGAAACGGCCTTTTTTATAGGAGTCTTTGAGCCCCTGTCTTCCCTGGTAAATAACTTCAGGGATATCGATTCCAACAGGACAGACATTCTTGCATGCTCCGCACAACATGCAGCTGAATATTTTGTCAGCAAGCGTCCCGGAAGGATTCAGATTCTTTGCCTCCAGTTCTCCAAGGATCGCAACACGGCCCCGTGCTCCCATAGCTTCGTTCAATGTTGAAAGGTAGGTGGGGCAAGAGGTTTTGCATATTCCACACCGTACACACCGGGAAAGTTCCTGAAGATAGCCTGGCTCGCTCATTGGTAAAAAAGAGAGCGCATATTGTTCGGTATAGTATACGGTGACCTTTCGGTCAGGGTAAAAAACCAAATAATAAACCTATGGAGTTTTGCTCTTATCATCGAATAATTCTATGGTAACAGTATGGGGACTGTGAAAACAAAGGGGATGAACATTACTTCTTTTTGTCCTGAAGCAGTTCATTCGCACTCCCGCTTCTAAAGCCTTGAAGATCAAGGGTAACATGTCTGAATCCCAGGGTTTTGAGGTAATCAGCGACTTTTTTGCTGGTAGTCCTGTCTGTCAGCAGAGGGAATTCATCAGGGAGGATCTCTATTCGGGCTGTCTCGCCTTCTTTTCTCACACGCAGTTCGCTCACCCCCAGCTTTCCTATGAACAGCTCTGCGCTGTGTACCCTGTCAAGGGCCTGAGAAGTTATTTCCTGTCCATAGGGAAAACGCGATGAAAGGCAGGGCGTGGCCGGCTTATCCCAGGTGGGAAGCCCCAGCTCCCTTGAAAGCTTCCTGATCTCTTTTTTGGTAAGTCCGGCTTCCAGGAGCGGACTTGTTACTCCTTCTTCGGCAGCAGCCTGCCTGCCGGGCCGCCAGTCATGGGCGTCATCAGCGTTTGTACCGTCAAGAATGTACGGAAATTTCTCTTGCTGCGCGATTTCCTTTAATTTTCCAAAGAGCTCTTTTTTACAGTGATAGCACCTGTTCGGCGGATTGCTGGTATAAC
>CAMYJP010000188.1 GCA_947258675.1 uncultured Desulfobulbaceae bacterium
AACCTGACACCTGAAACCTTGAACAGATTTGATCTATGGCAGAGCCGATCACCTCTGACCTGGCCCTGAGGACCAGGTTTTCGATTTTGAATAAACAGGTTATCTTGTGACATCAATCAAATGATTGAAACTAATAGCTACTATAGCTATCCATCATCTGCTTGATTTTTAATGCAAAGTGTGCCATTGTTGCATAAACTTACAATTGTGAGCTCAACCTTTAATCAAAGGGAAAGCATATGGACGGATCATAAGACCCTGTTTCCGGTATTGGAGATGGGGTTTTGCTTTTAGATATTATGATGAAACCTGGAAAATTCACCGATTGCAGGTAATGCAAGAAAGTCCAAGTTCGAAAAACATCAAATTTGATTCTGATTCATTTGACATCACATCCAACCGAATTCTCGATTTTGTTTGACTAAAATTTACTGAATTAGGTATAGAAATATATCTAATGATTTTGATTATCACCACCACCTGACCTGAAGCGACTCTTCATCCGCCTGAACGACCCTGATCTTCCAGCTGGTTTCATATTTTTCAAGTTACCACATTTACTAAGATTTGCCATTTATACTTCATAGGGAGTAAATCCCATGAGGTAAAAAACCGTTAATAGATTATTGAGAAACATCATGAGTGCGGATGTCATTGAGTACAACCGTTTGATAAGGCAAAATGAGAAAGAGATCGATAGGGAGAAGGTGGGAAAATGCCAAAAATTTTAACCAATGATGTACAGCTTCACTATGAAGAAGCCGGATTAGGCCCAGAAACAATTGTTTTTTCCCATAGCTATTTAGCCGACAATTCTCATTTTAATCCTCAAATCCAGAAGTTAAAGAATCGCTTTCGTTGTTTAGCATTTGATCATCGCGGTCATGGCAAAAGTGAGATAAAGAAAGATTGAAAGTCATCTCTGAGGCCGGTCATTTATGCACAGTAGAGGAACCATTGGCTGTCACGTCAGCAATTGAAGACTTCTTGTCGAATCAGACATGATTCAAATGGGATCTTATATCATCGGTGATCTGTTTGCGATACCGTTTTCTTATGTGTTTTCAAAGATGGATTCTACAGATACCGCTCTTACAGCGGAAAGAATATAAAAAAGGAGTTCACGTTATGCATACCAAAAAAGATATAGATTTCATCATCGTCGGCTCCGGGCCAGGTGGAGCAACGGTTGCCAAAGAACTGTCTCAGAGAAAAAAGAAAGTGTGCATTTTAGAGTGGGGGGATAACGATCCTTTAACGGGTAGTTTCTGGTACGGAGCCAGAACGCTTCTGGTTCCGGGTAAAAGTATGCTTTTCACCAGCCAACTGCTCGGAATGGTCAGAGGCATTACCTGCGGGGGAAGCACGGTCCATTTCTACGCCACATGTTATCCGGTGCCCTTCGAGATGCTCAAATCATACGGGATCGACGTTACCAACGAAGTGGAAGAAATGCGAAATGAGCTCCCAATTGCACCGCTTAAAGATGAAATGATCGGTCCCATGGCGACGAGAATAATGGGAAGCGCGCAGGACCTCGGCTATAATTGGCAAAAGCTGGACAAGTTCATGTATCAGGACCGGTGGAAACCGGAATATCCATTTGGTCATTATGGAGATCCGTACGGTGTAAAGTGGAGTGCCAGAATGTACATCGAGGAAGCCATGGCCAATGGTGTAGAACTAATTGACAGGGCCAAGGTTACCAAGGTTATCATAGAAAACAAAACGGCCATTGGTGTTGAATTTACTAAGAACGGCAAGACATCTAAACTCTTTGCTCCCAAGATTGTAATATCTGCCGGTGGTATCGGTACGCCGGTTATACTGCGTGCAAGCGGTATGAAAGGGGCTGGCTATGATTTTTTCTTTGATCCCTTGATCGGTGTGCGGGGGACAGTAAAAGATGTGGAGGTTCCGCTCAGTGAAATTCCCATGTCGGCCGGAGTGCATATGGTTGACGAAGGCTACATGATGACAGACATGGCACATCCTTTTGCGACAACAGCACTATTTGCATCTGGGGTTTTCCGATTTGATAAAATGTTTTCACGCCGCGATACATTTCAAATAATGGTTAAGGCCAAAGATGAATTAGGCGGCAGATTGACAGACACCGGCGGAATAAGAAAAGTATTGGATGAGAATGAAAAACAGAAGTTGTCCAGAGGGTATGAGCGGGCCAAAAAAATATTAAAAAATGCCGGAGCAAAAGGTATTTTTAAAACCGGTTACTTGGCGGCTCACCCTGGTGGTACTGTAAAAGTCGGACAGCTTGTCGATTCAAACCTCAAAACCGAATACGATAATCTGTATGTGTGTGACTGTTCGATCATTCCGGAAGCCTGGGGATTACCGCCATCGTCCACAATTATAGGACTTGGGAAACGGTTGGCAAAATATCTTTTGGCTGAAAAACACATCCCCGATGTTCAACAGCGTGAAACTCTGGCAACAAATGAATTGGATCAGCAAATTTTAGCGCACTGATTATTTCATATGAGCTTTCATTAAATGTCCAAATCTTCGGTTGTGTGGGAAATTGCTATGACAGCCTTAGAAATTCTAAAAAGTTGAAATTGACATCCCCAATAGATTATTACAGCGTACCATTCTGAATTATAGAAAATGGCAAGCTCATAATCGATGGTCAAGGCCATCAAAGAAGAAGGGGAAGTGATGCATTCATTAAAAGAAATTGATATCGGAGGACATAAAATTGTTGCCAAAGTTTTCAATGACATGGCTTTAAAAAATATTCATGATTTTCCAATACCACCTGACCTGAAGCGGTACTACATTTCCAGAATCGGCTCCGGTTTCCAATCTGATTTTTGAGTACCTTAGATTATTCCTTTTTTGGCCGAAGGAATCGACATCAACGCCATGAATGAGAGGGGACAAACTGCACTCATACGCGCCGCCGAATACCAACATCCAGAAGTGGTTACTTTGCTGCTGGGAAAAGGAGCTGATGTTAATATCGTAGGCGGTCGTTATGCACGCACTGCGTTGATGGAAGCAGCGGGCGCCGGAAATAGCGTTATAATCAAGCAGCTGGTCGAAAAAGGAGCAGAAATCAATGCAAAGGACCATGAAAGCACTACACCACTTCATTTTGCGTGCATGTATGGGCACGTTGAAGCCGTACGTTTACTAATTAAGTTGGGTGCTAAGCCTGACATTCAGGCTGCCGGGTTAGGCAGGACTCCGATGACAATCGCTGAAACGAATGGACATACCGAGATAGTTCAAATTCTGAAAGATGCCGGAGCTAAGAAATAGGACTCGCAAAAAAATACAAGCTGTATGAGTTCTCTATTCGCAGATAACTATTTATTTTCACTTTTGAGATGCTAAAAACTATATGATATCAGTTACATATATTCATAAACTTCGATAATCATCGAATTAAATATTGTGGCAAGATAACACCACCCCGGCATCCCCATGCACCCGCCTTTTTAATTGCTACAATGTAGTGTTTTTCAGTGAATTATTGACAATGACGACAAATTCAAGTAGATATATAGGAAAATTATCAACCAACCATCTCTTGATGCCTCGAAGCGGAACGCTGATTGTCCTCTCATTCAGAATTCTATTCTGAGCGGAGTCTCATCCCGAAACCGAAATTCACCTACTATTAGCTACCTTCAAAAATCAGTCACTTTTAACCCTTAACTTTCGTGGAGAAAACCATGACCAAGGGTTTGCAGAAGATGCCGATGCGAAAGCCTCTGGGGGGTTATACTCCTCCTTAGAGGCATATTTCTGTTGTATCAACTCTTTCAATCTAAAAGCTGAAGAAGTAAGGAGGCGAAGATGAAAGAAAAATCAAATCACCTTAAATCTATTCTAAATGCAATAGCAATTGCTTTGGTCGTGCCTTTATTTATTCTTACTTCTCAAACATCATCTTTAGCAGTCCAACCCCATGTTGCCGCTGGTGGTCTTCATACCGTGGGTGTTATATCCGACGGCACGGTGGTGGCGGTGGGGTGGAATGAATTTGGTCAGATAAATGTTGGCAGCTGGGCGGGTATCGTACAAGTTGCCGCTGGTGGTCACCATACCGTGGGAGTCAAATCTGACGGCACGGTGGTGGCTGTGGGGCGTAATTACTATGGCCAATGCGATGTTGACAAATGGACGGATATTGTGCAAGTGGCCGCTGGTGATTCTCATACCGTGGGTGTCAGATCCGACGGCACGGTGGTGGCGGTGGGGTGGAATTATTATAGCCAATGCGATGTTCGCAGCTGGTAATTCTCATACCGTGGGTGTTAAATTCTGAGGTTACGGGGACATCCCTCGATAAATAATCCCTATGGCTTTCCAGCCATGGGACTTAATAGATCTGGTAAGTTAAATCTATTTAATTGGCGTCTCTACAATGATCCTGAGGACTACAGGACGGATGAACGTAGACGAAATGCAGTTCCGCCCGACATTGGAATAGTGGTGCCGTAAACAGGGCATATCAAAACCTGCCAAATGAAAGCGAGTGGCCGGAGGATATGAATCTGGGTTTTGTGCCTGGAAGCAGGCCTCAGTCAATACCCGGTTAAATGGCTATCTTTTAATTCCAGTAATCTAACTTGTTATCCTCGATGACATATGCAGGGTCAACAATGGCCCTGCCTTATTAATGTTGCTGGTTGTGCTATCTGCTAATCTATCAACTGTTTGACAACCCTAAAAACCGTATGATATCCGAGACATATCATCATACATTTCGATAACGGCCGAATTAAAGAGTTTGGCAAGAAATCGTTCGTAGAGAGTCTGTCAAATTCGAGGCAGAATAATAGCATATCTTAAATATTACCGAATTTTAGAGAATCTCAATTGATCACAACGGGATAAAACTGG
>CAMYJP010000189.1 GCA_947258675.1 uncultured Desulfobulbaceae bacterium
AAAAAATCAAAACTCTCTTTACTGATCAGAGATGCTGCAAAATGCTGTACCATGCACAACTTCGGATATAGGATCCGCCACAATGCAGGCTCAGGCATGGATGAACCTTGCAGCATATTCTCGACAAAACGACTAGTAACTATCCGAAGTCCTTCATCTGAAAAATACCCTGTAAATATTATGGCCAGAGAAATAATTCCAGAGACAAAGCCAGGCAGATACAGAGACAAGAAAAGAGTCAGGACAATTGCATAAAAAAGATTTACCGTACAAACCAAGGAGGCAGTCAAATACCCGACAATCATGCCCCCGGTTTTGTTCCAGGCTATCAGAAAAACCGTGCTGTGCAAAACAAACATAAAGATTGAAGCAAGCAACCAGAGACCGGTTATGCGCCCCATTACATAGTGCTTCCTTGAAACCGGTCTGGACAAATATAATATCTGAGAACCATCATTTTTATCATTTGTAAAAACGGTCATGGAACTAAGAACAGACAAAATAATCATACTTACGGCAATTGCATGGAAGGCAATGATGGAGGCATGCCACGCAACGGCCAGACTGCTGACCTCCCGGTTGTTTACAGTAAAGCTGGCATCATAACAACTGCGCAGTGAAAGAACGATGAGAATGGAAACTGCCAAAAGGACATAAAAACTCCTTCGGTGCAATTGATCCTGAAGCGTATAATAAGCAATGCGTCCAATCCTACTCATTTTCCTTTCCAACATATCTTATGAACACATCTTCCAGCGTTTGGTCCCTACTCCTGATAATATTGGAAAGATCGTCCTTGATCAACATCTTGCCATGGTCAATAAAAGCGACAGTGTCTGAAAGTTTTTCCACCTCGGATAGGAAATGCGAATTCATCACGATTGTGGTGCCTCCCTGATGCATGATATCTAAAACCTCACGCATCTTCTTAATTCCAAGAGGATCAAGTCCGGATGTCGGTTCGTCAAGGACAAGCAGTTCGGGATCATTCAATATGGCTGCAGCCAAACCGATGCGCTGCTGCATCCCTTTGGAATACCCCCCCGCACGCCCTTTTGCATGGTCTGCCATACCGCAAATTTCCAGGACCCGGTCTATCTCAGCTTGCGCCTGGTTACCGGACAATCCCAATAGTGCTGCACTGCGTTCAAGATACTTACGGCCACTCAGGTAAGAAGAACTCCTATGCTGCTCTCCAAGATAGCCAATACCTGCCCTGGCCAATACTTTATATGCAGGTATGCCATTTATGGTTATCGTACCGTCAGTGGGCAAGGAAAAACCCATGATCATTCTGACAACAGTGGTTTTACCGGCACCATTCGGCCCTACTAAGGTGAAAAACTCGCCTTTAGCAACATGTAATGAAATCTGATCAACAGCAATAGCTGACCCATATTTTTTGGTCACTGCCTTTAGAATTATCATATGAAATTTCAGTTACCCGAGCCCTAACCACCAAGATACGCTTTTTGAACATCAGCGTTATTGAGTAAAACTTCGGAGGGACCTTCCAGCACCAGATTTCCGTTTTCAAGCACGTACCCACGCTGGGAAAATTTAAGGGCCAACCTTGCGTTCTGTTCAACCAGGAGAATAGTCGTACCGCTTTTATTAATTTCTTTAAGCGCATCAAACATTGAAAGCATCAACAATGGAGCCAGTCCCATGGAAGGTTCATCCAAGAGCATAATCTTTCTGCCACTCATATACGCTCTGCCAACAGCCAACATCTGCTGTTCACCGCCGCTCAAAGTTCCTGCCAGCTGTGTTCCCCGCTCTTGCAAACGTGGAAAAATAGAGAATACCTCTTCCAAGTCTGCTTTAATTTTTTCACGGTCCTTTCTGGCAAAAGTTGCAAGCCGCAGATTTTCCATAACTGTCAGATTGCCGAATAGTCGACGACCTTCCGGAACATGGGATATACCCAACTCACTGACGACTTTGTCGGGCTGGTAAGCGAGCAGATTTTTGCCGTCAAATTCCATTGTTGAACCTTTATCAGCCGGCAGCAGGCGGGAAATGGCGCGCAACGTGGTGCTCTTGCCCGCACCATTTGCACCTATAATGCAAACGATTTCACCTTTGTCCACAGAAAAATCTATCCCGTGAAGCGCCTTTATCTTGTCGTATGAAACTTGCAGATTATGGATAGTCAACTGCATCAATTCACATCCTCTTTGCCAAGGTACGCCTCAACGACTTCAGGATTATTTCTGATCTCTTCAGGGGTTCCTTCGGCAATCACTTCACCGAAGACAAGGGTCTGGATTCTCTCACAGAGCTCCATGACAAATTTCAGTCGATGTTCAATCAAAAAAATGGCCACCTCAAAATCATTATGTATCTGACGGATAATAGAAATCATCCTGTTCAATTCATCGGGCGTCATCCCCGCAGTGGGTTCATCTAGAAATAACACTTTCGGATTAATAGCCATGGCCCGCGCCATCTCGACCCGCCGCTGCGCACCGTAAGGCAGGCTGTTAGCCAGCTGGTAGGCATACTCTGCAACATCACCAGAGCAAAAGGTTTTGAAATGTGCGTCCCAGTCCCATGGCGGCAATTTCATGGGGTCTATGACCAATAATATTATGGCCGCCTAACTCGATATTACCGTTACTCGGAGTATGTATACCGGTAATCAAGTTAAAAATAGTGGTTTTCCCGGCACCATTCGGTCCGATTAATCCTACGATATGGCCTGGTTCAAGGATAAGATTATAGTTGTGAACCGCACGCAATCCACCAAAATAATGGGTCATATTATCTACCCGAAGCAGGGCCATTATGCATCTCCCTTCGTGGGTTGTATTAATCCGGTTTTTGGTTTCATGAGCTCTTTCGGTTTAAATTCGGTAAAGGAGATCAGCCCGGTGGGACGCAGTAACATAACAAGTATCAGTAATAGAGGAATAATAATCCATTTAAACAATTCCAGGGGACGCAGTGCTTCACTTAACAGATTAATTGAAACCGCACCGACTATCGATCCGGTAACGGAATTTAATCCACCGAAATATACCATAGCCAAAATCTCAGCCAATCTCTGGATTCCAAAGGAACCGGGGTTGACATACCTCAATACATGAGCAAAAAGGCCACCAGCAACTCCTGCCCAAAAAGCACCGAACATAAAGGTGATAATTTTTGTCTTACGGGTGTTGACAGTCATTGCTTCTGCAGCAAGTTCATTATCACGCACAGCGCAAAGAGCCTTACCTATCGTTGACCGCACAAAATTATTAATTATCCAGATGCAGAGCACCATGACAATGAAAACGGTTGGTAGATTGGAATAATCAGGCTGACTGGACATTCCTCTGGGGCCTCCGACAAACTCCAGATTTTCAATGATGCTTTTAACGATAAACAGAAATGCAAGAGAGATTATGGCAAGGTAATCCCCTCTGGTACGAAATGACGGTATGGCAATAACCAGTGCTCCAAGTGACGCGGCTATCCCGCCTGCAATCAGTGCAAAGGGAAATAAAAAAGGCCCAATTCCTGCAGGCAGCAGTGCTTCGCCTAATAATTTATCATTAACAAACAGCAGCAGTGTTATTGTAGAGGCCGTATAAGCTCCAATGGCCATAAAACCTGGATGAGAGCAGGAAAACTCACCCATATATCCGTTAATAACATTAATTGAAAGTGTCAGCATGACTGCTATCATAGTCAATTTCAGCACCAAAATCCTATAATCGCTCATTTCCGCCCACAAATGGAGTATGGTGTAAAACAGGGCAAGATGCAGAAGTGCAGCTATTGAGACGGGCCCTTTATCAAGAAATGTTGCCAGTTTATTTGCAGGAGTTGATGTTATACGGGCCAGCAGAAAAACAGGCATACAATAGACTATGGTTAAATATCCTATAACTCCTGGAATCAAGGCAGGCTTCTTTAACATGATCAGGCAGCCGAAAAGTACTGGTATTTTCGGCAAACCGAGGTAGTAAGAAATCAGATCTCCCAGGTAGTATTCAATCAGCACCGCTCCAAAACAACCGAACAGCCAGCCTATCAAAGGAATGCTGTTGAGAAATGCTTTCAGTCTTACTTTAAATCCTTTATTAATCTGCATACATAGGTTCCAGAAAATTTCTTCAGCATTCCAAACTGTTATACAGGATTACAGCCTGAGCTGAGTACTGTGTGCCTGACCAAAAAAACCATGGGGTCTAAATGTCAAAATGAGCAAAATAATGGAATAGGCGATGACATCCCGCAAGGTGGAGGGAAATATCCATACGACAAAAATTTCTATAAATCCGAGTAAAAATCCTGCGAGAGCTGCACCGAGGATGGATCCCCTTCCTCCAAGGATAGCAGCAACAAAAGCCTTCCAACCTAGTAAAACCCCCATATAAGGATCCAAAACAGGATATGCAAGCCCATAGAGTATTCCAGCTGCAGCAGCAAGGGCAGAACCAATGGCAAATGTTAGTGGTGCTATTTTGTTTATAGATACCCCCATGAGCGGCACTGCCTGAAAGTCAAAGGACATAGCCCTCATTGCCATTCCCCACTTACTCTTCTGAATAAAAAGATGAAGTGCATACATAAGAGAAAGCGAGACTGCAACAATGAGGAACTTCTTATTTGTTACATAAACACCGCCTAACTGATAAGTGTGTGATTCAATGAGAGATGGAAAGCTCAAACGCTGAGCTCCCAGAAGAGCCAGGTTTCCGGTTTCCAAAATAATTCCAATCATCAGTCCGGTTATTGCTGCCGATGCCCTTGGCGCCTCACGCAGAGGGCGATAACCGACTCTTTCTATGAACATTCCAACAAATGACGTCAAAAACATTGAGAAAAGAATGGTGAGCACAAGAATTGCCCAACCTGGCATGGGAATTCCAAGAAAGGCGGCAAGGCTAAGCAGACCGGTGGCCACGCCAAAGCCTATGTATGAGCCGACCATGAATATATCTCCATGGGCAAAATTAAACAGCATCAGTATGGAGTACACCATTGAGTAGCCGAGAGCGATTAACGCGTAGAAACTACCCCATTGCAGAGCATTGATAATGTTTTGGAGAAAGAGATCCATTAAGATGGTCCTAGCGCACTATGCTGTGTGACGGCGTCCTGAGATTATTAATAAAAAAGGCGAAGATCACCTCCGCCCCCTGAATCCAGAGAAAAGGTTACGGCCATTATTAAAAATGTACCGTAACCTTTTCTTATAATATTAATAAAAAAACTTTGTAGTCTGAAAATAAAATCCGACACTCAAAATACTTTATCTATGGACATACGGATTTATAGAATTCATACTCACCCTTTTCGGTGATTTTGTCTGTGCTTTCGACAGCCGCTTGAACAAGCCGCAGAGAATCCCAGGTTAAAGCAGCAACATCATCAGGGATATACCCGTATGTTTTTTCATATCGGTCAATAAAAGCCTTAGTATCGCCCTTGGCGCCGGCTGCCGCATAGTGACTGGAAAAAAACTGTCCATAGCAACCCTTGCCGCAAAGAGTAACAGTTTCTGCGGACCCCCATGAGTCACTGCCGACAATCGGCCCCTGCCAGCCAAGTTCGTGGGCCTGCTGGACAATTAAAGCCACTTCATTATAATATTGCGGTGTAAAGAGAACCTGAGCATCTGATTTAGTAATTTTACTTAGCTGAGAACTGAAATCTGTATCCTTTGTAGTAAAGCTTTCAAAGGCTACAACAGAACCAGCACCGTGGACCTTTTCCCATGCCTGTTTAAAAAACTCTGCTAAACCTTTTGGATAATCAGAAGCGACATCATAGAGGACGGCAGCTTTTTTGAACTTAAACTCCTCGGTAATAAAATTTGCTAAAACCGGCCCCTGGAAAGGATCAAGAAAGCAGCCCCGGAAAACATATGGCCTGTCTTTGGTAGAATCAGGATTGGTGGACCAGGGAGTGATCATAGGCGTTTCATAATTATTCGCCACATCACCGGCAGGTACAGCCTGTTTGGATGATTGCGGTCCGACGATAAACAGAACCTCGTCTTCGGTAATCATTTTCGTGTTAGCCTTAACAGCGGACTCGGCCTTGGCTTCATTATCTTCAATCACCAGTTCAACCGGATATTTCTTACCACCCACTTCAAGCCCACCTGCTTTTTCAATATCAGCCAGCCACATTTGGGCAGCAAATTTTGTTCCTTCCCCAACCTTGGGTATATCTCCGGTAATCGGTGCATTGATTCCGATTTTTATCACCGTTTTTCTGCCCAAACTCCATGCATCCGATGAAAAAACCAAAGCGCTGACAAGTCCTAAAACACAAGCAAATAATAAATTCTTCATTTTTTCTCCTTCTTAATGATATTTAGGTTAAAGGTGCAGAGAACATGCTTTAGCCATATTGAACAAGGCTTTAACAGTTGCAATGAAGTGGAAGCTAATAGTACCCTGGATTGGCATACGGAACCATGTGGAATTATGCTGAGTGCATGCCAATAAATCAATGAAATCTTTACCTTTTAATACCAGAGATGTCAACTGAAAATTCGACGGAAAGAAATCAAAATGCTACAATGTATTTTCATGTTTTCGTTGAGTATCTTTTCAAAATATGTATAAGAATGTTAACCCGCTTAGTATACATCACGATACTGCAAGTAAATTCTGGCCCCTCTGGATCTTTGATAGAAAAAATTACGTCCTGTTATCATTCGTGAAACAGATTACCGCTGATGACGACCCATAAAATTTTATCTATCCGAACTATACAATTACAGATTTTATAAGAACTGCAGAATATAGAACAAGGAATTTTGAATATGGCAATCTTTATAAAGAAAAAAGAAATTCACAAGGTATCCATACCGGTAAAAATCTTTATAAAATACGGACAGTATATAAGGGGCAAGCCGATCGGTTCATGTATACTTTTTTTGATCCTCCTCGTATTTATCCCTCTTGTGCTTCATTCAATATCACTCCCCTGCTACGGAAGCGACCTCTCATATCCTAATTATGATGCCTGCCTGCTTGATACTCTGAAGCGCGTTGACAACAACACACCGGCAAGCAAAATTAAAGCATCGTGCGAGAAATATCTTGATCGTCAAACACAAAAGACTGAAGAGGAACAACCAAAGAAACAGGAAAGGCAAGCCTACGTTTCCAGACGTATCAGTTATGAAATAAAAAATCACACCAACCCTTTTGCCCTCACTCCCCACAAACAGAATTATATTCTTGTAGGGAGCTACAACAGTCAATTAAACGGCGGACCTCTGCAGATTGACGAGAGTGAAGTTGATCATACTGAGGTCAAATTTCAAGTGAGCGTCAAGGTACCGCTGCTACGTAATTTCATAGGTAAAGATAACGGATATCTCTATGCCGCTTACACTGCAAGATCTTTTTGGCAGGCTTATAACGACGATGTTTCAAGCCCTTTTCGAGAGACAAACCATGAGCCTGAGCTTTTTGTGGGATATCGAAATGACAAGCAAATATTCGGCTTGAACAATACTTTCATTCTTGCCGGATTCTCGCATCAATCAAACGGACGCCGTGGATCTCTTTCGAGGAGCTGGAACAGGTTGTATCTAAACCTCATTTTCGAAAAAGACAATTTCGCTTTAAGTTTCAAACCCTGGTATAGAATTCCCGAGTCGCTAAAAACATCATCACTTGATCCCCGTGGTGACGATAATCCTGATATCTCAAGATTTCTTGGATATGGCGAACTGACCGCAGCATATAAATACCGTGATCACACTTTCAGCATGATGCTTCGCAACAACCTGCGAACCAGGGCCAATAAAGGTGCTGTTGAACTGGGATGGAGTTTTCCTCTACCATGGTTCAAATTGATCAAGGGATACATGCAATACTTTAACGGGTATGGAGAATCACTGATTGACTACAATGCTTCCGCAAACCGCATCGGTTTAGGGCTACTGCTTACGGACTGGCTGTAATACAGGTTCACAGCAATTTAGGCAGAAAGCCTAATAGCAATATTCTATCTAGTTTCCATCCGGAAACGGCTCTTTTTAGCAAATTCTGCGTCAATCTTCGTAATTGCTTGTGCGACGTACTTAAGTACGACTCCGCACAATTACTTGATTTCCTTGACTTTACTAAAAACTGCTCGTTTCTGAATTGGAAACAATTAGTTTCAACATCCGGAATGAAATTACTTTCCGGATGGAAACTATCTAGATACAAATTCGATAAGTTTACGGTTTACAGTTTACGGTTGCCTGGAAAACACAAACAGCCGAATTTTGCATCCTTATGGTTTGCATGTAAACCAGAATAAAGAGCTTCAGGTGTAGGATATACTTTGGCAAACCTTATAACAATTTCGAGAAATTCAAGAAAAGTAACCAGCGCAGGATAAGTATCCTGCAAGTGTCGATTGTTTAGAACCACTTTTTAATAATGAATTATGCTGCTAAATAAGTCCGGGATGTTTATTGATTTCTTCTTCAACGGCGTCTGGATCTGGTGCGTTATATCGTATAATGTTTTGGAGGTGATACAGGCTGTCCGGATCTATGCGAACAAATTGAACGATAACAGCTCCAGGGTCAGAGCGCAAAACCTTCCCTTCAATATTAATAGAAAGTTCGCTGCTTACACCTTCAAGAAAAATTTTCACTGTACAAATGGTTCCTGATTCAGGTTGCGCAGTGATGGGAAAAGATCCACCGCCAACCCCTATATCATTAATTGTATCAACGGAAAAGGATTCATTGTTAATAGTAATTTCAGCCTTAATAGAAAATGGTATGCGGCTGAACCGCCTTTTATTATCTGCCATGTGACCCCCTTATAACATTTCAGTCTTTGTATTATCCTCCTGGTCGTGCAAACCCGATCTTCCTTTAAACTGCCGTTTGATACAGTTGCCAGACCGATTTTTGGGGACGCAATTCACAACCCTATACAGGGTAAATATTAAGGGTGCTGCGTCATTTATAACAAGGGTTATATGGTTAACAGTCCCTCGATTGGATCAAACCATATTATTAATTCAATGGCAACCAATCTATCAGCAGCAAATCAATGAGATGTTTCTCTTATCACTAAAGTTTTTACGTTGAAAACCGAAAAATATATCAATATCTCTAATTGAACATTTACCTGTCCCTAAGGTTCTTCGATGCAGCAAAAAAGCAAAAAAAACAAGTACTACACAGAATCTGAATCAAAAGATTACTGGACCATTAAACAAGAGCTTGAAAAAAAATCAATTACGCTTTTTGACCAGATTCTTTTTCATGATTGGTGTAAAGCCTGTGATATTTGCATTTCTTTCTGCCCAAAAAAAGTTTACATCCGCAGCAAAACCGGCAAACCGCTTATCAACAAACCTGATGCTTGTAATGGCTGCAGATTTTGCGAACAGCACTGCCCGGACTTTGCGATTACCATAAAACGACGTTATGTCGACCGAAGGAAGAGGCCAAATGGCAACAATTTCATCAATAACAAAACATCTTCTTCAGGGAAATGAAGCTATTGTCGAAGGAGCACTTGCTGCTGGATGCCGCTTTTTTGCAGGATATCCCATAACACCGGCCTCAGAAATCAGCGAATTGATGTCAATAAAATTACCAGCCATGGGTGGAACTTTTATCCAGATGGAGGATGAAATTTCCAGTATGGGCGCTGTCATTGGAGCATCCTTGACAGGAGCAAAAAGCATGACCGCAACAAGTGGGCCAGGTTTTTCTCTTATGCAGGAAAATCTTGGTTATGCCTGTATTGCTGAAGTTCCATGTGTAATTGTTAATGTAATGCGTGGGGGGCCCAGCACGGGGTTGCCAACCAATCCATCACAGGGCGATGTTATGCAGGCCAGGTGGGGAACCCACGGAGACCACCCTGTTATCGTCCTGGCGGTATCTACAGTTGTCGATTGCTTTGAAATCACAATTCATGCCTTTAACCTCTCTGAGAAATACCGAGTTCCGGTAATTATCCTCTCAGATGAAATTGTAGCACACACCCGTGAGTCCATCGAAATTCTAGGGTCAGAGAATCTGGAAACCGTGGACAGAATCACACCAAATATGCCGCCGGATTGGTATATTCCCTATGAAGACAACAGTCGTGGCGTTCCCTCAATGGCTCCGTTTGGAGCAGGATATCGACATCATGTAACCGGTCTCATTCACGACCCGAAAGGTT
>CAMYJP010000190.1 GCA_947258675.1 uncultured Desulfobulbaceae bacterium
ATTCTTTATGTGGTGAAATAGGTAGTACGAGATGGCGGCAGTCTAGGGTCTTATATTCAGCACCAATTAATAATGTGTTATCTATAATTGCCCCGTAGGGTTGGAATTCATCGGTTACCCAAACCAGTAAAGTAGGAAGGCAGTATTCACTATGTTCGTAATGCGAGTCATTAAAAAATGGCTTTAGCTTTAAATAATCCGATGGACCAAGTTGTTTAAAATTCATTATTTTTTAGTAAAACCGGGACAGAATCCTTCATCTGTTGAAAGCCAAGATTTTCATAGAAAGGTAAGGAGCTAGGTTCGGCGATTAAACCAATCCAATCTAATTGATCATTTTTTAACCGACTAATGATCATTGAGATAATTTGCTTACCGATGCCTTTGTCTCTGAATTGTTTTTTGGTAGTGACATCCTGTATGTAAGCATCACTAGCCCTGTCACTGATGGCTCTGCCCATGCCAATTATTTCATCCTCTTCTGTAGCGATTACAAAACAATGGCTGCCTTTAATTATTCTGGCCACTAGTTTGGATTCGTTCGGTTCGGTAGTCTCCCACCATCCTGCCTGCTGATAAAGCGTAATTATCTGGGAAAGCTGTCTGTCAACTGGATCGGTTAAGAATGAAAAGGTCGGCATAATTTTGAGAGGTGGTCAATATAAAAGTAGATGAAGTTGTTGTGGTATGAAATTAATTGGCTCCAAGCAGTTTGTAGTTGTGAATTTTTTTTTCCTGACTGTTTTAGTTTTTTTAAAACATGATCAGTTATTTTTCATTTCACGCTGTTTATAGTGTTTTGAAAGATCAACGTCAAGTAGGGTGGATGATAATACTAATGAAAAAATGTCTTCTCGATGCCTCATCGGCAATACTGTTATTTAAATCAGGCTTATACGCAGAGCTGGTTAAGACCTATGAAGTGCTGATGACTGAGTCTGTGTATCATGAACTTACCATAGACAGATATCCTGGAGCCGACACATTTAGGGGCGGCAAATCTGCAGGGGAAGTTAAAGTGTTAGCCGGGTTTGGAGGTGAAGTTGCGTTTCAAAGTCAAATTTCACCTGGTAATTTGCTGGATAGAGGTGAATTTGATACTATCTGCTGTTTCAAAGCAGGCAAGGGTGATTTTATCCTTATTGATGATGGTGGAGCAGCAAAATATTGCCGGGATCATGGAATACCTTTTATAAATGCTCTGCTGTTTGTAAAGTTATTATATGATTCAGGATTAATATCAGCATCTGTTTATGAGCAGAAATTTAATACATTGTTGCGGTTAGGCAGGTATTCTCATGAAATAATCAAGTTTGCGCGACAGGCGGAAACGCACTTATTGGCAGGGTTTCTGCCGGAGTAAATAGTATGCATTCGCTAATCCTGATATCCGTTTCTTTCAAGACTAAATGTAATAGAATGATATGGCAGATCTGCTTGAGATAAGAAATCTGGAAAAAAAATATAAGTCAATCACCGCGGTCGATGGTATCAGTTTCAAGGTCATGCAAGGGGAGTGTTTCGGGTTGCTGGGACCAAACGGAGCTGGAAAGACAACTGCACTTGAGGTGATTGAAGATATAATTGATCCTTCCTATGGTGATGTTTTTTATAAGGGGGAACCACGGACAGCAGATTTCAGAGAGGAAGTGGGGATCCAGTTTCAGCATACTGCATTACTCAACTTTCTGACGGTTAAAGAAACATTGCAGACCTTTGAAAACCTCTATCAAAATACCTATGATTTGGATGAATTGATTACACTTTGCAATCTTAAGGAAATCCTGAGTCAATATAATGATAAGATTTCAGGTGGTCAGCGACAAAGGCTTATGCTGGCTCTTGCCTTAATCAATCAGCCCGAACTCATGTTTCTCGATGAACCTTCCACAGGCCTCGATCCTCAGGCACGCCGAAACCTGTGGTCCATTGTGCAGAATGTTAAGGAAAAAGGGAAAACCATAATTTTAACTACCCATTCTATGGAAGAGGCAGAATTTCTCTGTGATGAGATTGCTATTATGGATTATGGAAAAATTATTGCCCAAGGAACACCGAGCGAACTGATTCGACAGTATTGTCATGGGGTAACAGTTAAATTACCAAAAAAGTGTTTTATATTTTCTCTGGAACGGTTGCCATTCTCTTTTCATGAAGTCAATGGGATGGTGGAAATACAGACTGAGAACATCAATACCTGTCTGGATATACTCATGGGTCTTAATGTCGATCTTAATGATATGAAGGTTCACTCTCCGAACCTGGAAGATGTTTTTTTAAATTTAACGGGACGTCAACTGAGGGAATAAGATTGAATTATAAGAGGCTGTGGGCTTTATTTAAGGCCAGAAACTATGAATTTTTCAGGGATCGTTCCGCTTTTGGTTGGAATTTTATGTTCCCGTTTCTGATTGTGCTCGGTTTTGGCATAATTTTTGGTGGGCGGGATTATTCCGGATTCAAAGTTGGTGTTTTTCCAAGCACTGCGACCAAGGTAGCTCTCGAAAAAATTAGTATCCCTGCAGAGTTTAAAAATACAAAATATCTTGATTTCATCGGTTTTCAAACATATGAGGAAGGGATTGAGAAGTTAAAACATCATAAAATAGATTTTCTTGTTCAACAGGATTCTCCTGACAATCTTTACTGGTTGAGCGAGTCTTCACCAAAGGGATACGTGGTTGAGAGGCTTTTTCAGGCAAGCTTGGTGCCCAAGGAATTAAGGGGCGGGCTGAAAAAGGAGATTCATGGCGTTGAAATTCGTTACATAGATTGGCTTTTCCCAGGAATTCTGGGAATGAACATGATGTTTTCAGCGCTTTGGGGAGTTGGTTATGTTGTGGTCCGCTATCGAAAAAATGGTGTTTTGAAACGGTTAAAAGCCACCCCATTGACTGCATTAGAATACCTGAGTGCCCAGATGCTTTCCCGTATTTTTTTACTCATGTTTACCCTTATAATTGTCTGGATTGGCAGTGATCTGATATTTTCTTTTCGGGTGGCAGGCTCGTATCTGGACTTGATGGTTGTATTTTTTATTGGTGGCCTGAGTCTCACGGCTATGGGGTTATTATTGGCAGCAAGAGGGATGAGCGAAGAGTTTACCAGCGGTGTTCTTAATTTTATTTCCTGGCCGATGATGTTTCTTTCCGAGGTGTGGTTTTCCCTGGAAGGGGCTCCACAATGGGTGAAAAATTTTGCTCAGTTTCTTCCTCTTACTCATATGATACAGGCTGCCCGGAAGATCATGAATGACGGCGCCGGATTGTCTGATGTGAATACAGAATGTGCGGCTCTTCTGCTTTTTACAATAGTATGTCTGGCAGGCGGGGCGTTGTTGTTTTCCTGGAACAAGTAAACCTGCCGATAAAATAAAGTCATGCTCAGGTCTTACCATCGAATAGAGGCGTCTTTTTTTAGGGGCTTATACTTAACGGGATGAGTCTGGCTTTACTACAATATGCTATCAGAACGCCAGGTAATAAGATTGCGGGCGTTATGAAATTCGATGATGGGCCGATCGTCTGTATTGATTCTTCCCTTTGGGAGGTTCTTTATCATATCTTCAGTCATGGCAATATTGAAAGTATCTTTGAGATTTGGATAATACCTGGTCAGCAACTGAATCATTTGGTCAGGAGAATGCTGGAAAGGGACAAGAGTTCCAACAAATATAATAAAGTCGCCTTTAACGTACCAGGCCATGGAGTGACTGAAATTATTTGAAAATGTTCGCGCTAAAATATCAAGGTCACTGTGACTCATCATAAAAAAATCTACCCAGACAGCGAAAACCCCTGTTTTATTGAGCCGTTTTTTTACTAAATGAAAAAACTCATCTGTCAGCATTCCAGCGGAAGACATCTCCACCGCCCAAGATGGACTGGCGATTATGACATCATAAGCACTTTTGTTTATCAGGAGATAATTTCTGCCATCAGCCTGAACATGACTGATTCGCGGATTTGAAAAAAGTTCCGGCCTGAGAATTTTTTCATTGACCTCAAGAATGCCTCGGCTTAATTCCACAGAGTCAATATGATCAAAGGGAAATCTTGCAAGACGCGACAGGGTGTGACCTGATCCGAGGCCAATATTCAATGCTGTTTGTGGGCGGTTTGCTGCCGGGTAGAGAAAATATGGAAGATAGGCTAAAAGGGCAAAACCTTTTTCATCACCTGCTTCCATCTTTCCATTGTTAACCAGGGCAAGTTCATAATCCGAGCCGTGAATTTTGTATTGAATGAGTGAGACATTTCCTTCAATTCCCTCTTTTTGAAAAATAACCTTGCTGTCCGGTGAAGTTTCAATAAGCTTTCGAACTTGATTGGCCATTTCAAAGTCACCAAAACGAAACGCATTATAATAACTGAAAAAAGGAAAGTTGCCTTTCTGTGATAAAACTGGAATAGGAACAGAAATTCCGATTAAAAGAACTGCCAGGAGTGTTTTCTTCATATCTCTGGATATGAGGAGAATGATTAAGGCGGTAAAAATATTAATAGAGGCAGCAGTGATGGCTGTACCTTTAATGCCCAGGGTAGGGATGAGCAGAAAACCGGCTGAAATAGAACCTATAATTGCCCCCAGAGTTTTAATTCCATAAAGATTACCGGCTTGGGTGCCTATATCTGAGCCGTTTTTTGAGGCTAATTTTATAACAAATGGAAAAGTGAGTCCCATTAAGGTCGTAGGAATACCCATTATTGTAAAAATAATGAGAAATTGTACTAGAGAGAAAGTGTTAAATGATAAATGGAAGGTGTAGAAACTTTTAATATACAAGGGGGTTGCTGCAGTAATGATCGGAATGGTAACAAGGCCGGCTATACCTATTCCCAACTCGCA
>CAMYJP010000191.1 GCA_947258675.1 uncultured Desulfobulbaceae bacterium
TTCAAGATATTATCCTTGACAATGAAGACATCATGCGATACATTACAGAAAAGTGCGATACAATAAGGAGGTGTCATGCCCATTAGTTTGCGAATTCCACCACAGAAAGAAAAAATAATAAAAAAGATTGCCAAAAAGACTGGAAAGACCAAAACGGCTCTCATTCTCGAGGCGGTTGACGAAAAGCTTGGATTGCGCAAAAACCGGAAACAACTCATTCGGGAGCTGTCTGGTTGGCTTTCTCGTAAGGATGCCGCAGAGTTGAGGGATTCACTTCAAGTATTTAACAAGATCCATGAAGGTGATTGGGAATGAAACTCGTCCTGGACACCAATATCTATTGTGATTATGCGGAAGGCACTCCCGAGGTTGTCGATATTATGGTGGAATCAGGGGAGGAGCTTTTTCTCCCAGCCCCTGTTGTCGGTGAATTAAATTATGGGTTCATGAAGGGAAGCAGACAGAAATATAATGAACAAAAATTTCGAGAAATAACGGAAAAATTAGAAATTTCCATAGTAGATATTAACAAAGATGTGGCCAGAAAATATGCAATTATCTATCTTTCTCTTGTGAAGCAGGGACGTAAAATCCCTATTAATGATGTGTGGATTGCTGCTTGCTGCATGGAAGTGGGAGGAACCCTGCTGACGAGAGATAATCATTTTAGAAATGTCACACAGATTGACAATATTATCATTTAAGATAAATCATATCCTTTTGATATAATAGAAACTATTACTATTTTTTGATGGCTTATAAGTTTCGTTTCTAGTGAATGAAAAACATCAGGCAACTAATGGTAGTGTCAATGAAACACTTCTAACATTACTGTTGTTTATTTGCCTGGGCTTCAGCTCGCAGAAAGAGGGCGGTAGGATTTCCCGGGTCAATTTGAAGAGCTTGTTCGGCCAGTTGTATGGCTGCCCAGGGAAATCGCCTTTGATATGGCACTATGATTTTCACAGCCGACAGAAAGTTGTAATTCGCATGCCTTTTTGTAATCTTCCCTGGCTGCTTCAAAATCTCCCTTCCTGTGATAGGCAAGTCCCCTGTTATTATAGGCCATTGGATTTTCAGGTGCTCTGGCCAATGCTGCATTGCCATCCTCGATTGCTTGATTGTATAATCCCATTTCACTATAAGCCCAGGCACGGTTGACGTACGGTTTGACCAAAGTCGGATCAAGAGCAATTGCTTTTGTAGCGGCATCAACTGCAACACTGTATCTGCCGCTTGTCAGGCTGTCATAACTTTTCTGGATCCAGTAGGATGGGCTCTGGAACTGTGGATCTAGGTCAGCAATCTTGGTTTTATCCGGTTGCAAGTCTGGTTCTGCAGTAACGGCTTCAGGTTGTAATGGCTCCAGTTTGGAAGAATCTAGGGAGGATTCGTCACCTACCTTAGTGTAGATATTCGTTTCATTTTGCACCGGTGTTTCTGGCAGTCGTGTGTCAATGGGTTCAACTTGTGGTTCTGGAGGGCTATCAATATAAATATTCCCTCCGGTAGTAGTGCTCTCAACGTTTTTCTCTTTAATTTCATCGGCAGTTGTTGACAGGGCTGGTACTTCAAAAGAGCTTTCATTAATAGTTTTTTCAGCCGCCTCAGGTGATGCCTCTTCCATGAATAATGTTTCATAAACCCAACCCAGCCGGTCATCGTCAAGTTTCACAAAGTGCCAGTCAAACTTGCTATTCAGCACTGACACCTTATCGCCTTTTTGTACAGTCCCTATCACGGCCGCTTCCGAAGATGGTCCATCACGGAGATTTCCAAAAGAAACCTGTACAGTTTTGAATTGCGAAGGAACCGATTTCTTTGCAATTGCCTCTTCAGAAACCGTTTCAGGTTGATCTATCACTTTCTGTTGCAGTATCTCAATCTTTTTTTGCAGTATTTCCTGTTGTTCTGAAGCAGTGGGTTGGCCAAGACTTTCTTCTTTTATTTGAGAAGTTATTTCAGGTAGATCGGTGACAGGTCCGACAGATGAAGGAGAATCTGCACTTTCTTCGAACAAAGATTCATAAATCCAGCCCACCCTTTCATCATCAAATTTTACATAAAACCAGTCAAATTTGTTATTCAATACTGCGGCTTTTTCTCCTTTTTGTACGGTCCCTATTACTTCAGCATCCATAGATGGTCCGCTCCGCAGATTTCCAAATGGAACCTGGATGGTCCTTATCCCGTTGATTTGTGTCAGGTCTTCAGCAATACTTTCAACCATGCTGACAGCTTTTGATTCCTCTATTTTAATTTTTTCTGGCAGGATTTCTGTCGTGATTGCGATCGGAGGGGGGACGGATGGTTCTTCTACCACGGTTGCAAGAGGTTCGGGGTCTTTTTCCTTTGGTGTATCCATTGTTAGGACAGGCTCTGAAACATCAGTGGTTGGTATTTCCTCCTGTACCACTTGTTCAATCGTTTCCACATCAGTGTCTTGAGGTGTCTGTTCGGTTCGCAAAGATCGTAACATTTCTCCTGTTTCAGGGAAAAAATAACTTACGCCGGCAGCAATAAAAACCAGGATACCTATAAGCAATATGACATAGCTTGGTGTTAAAAAAGAAGATTTTTTTCTGCGGCGTTTACCTCTTGGGGCCAAGGTGTACTCTTCCATTTCTTCAATATGGATCGGCACTTCTTTATATTGATTGTTGGCCTGTGATTCTTCCTTGGCCAAACCTTCATTTTCCGGTTGTAAAAGCTGGGTCTCCTCTATGGGTTGAAGAACTTGGGTCATTTCCTCCGAAGGCTGTAATTTTTCTTTTTGTAATTCAGGTACTGGAAGAGGTTGTTGTCCATTTTGTGATGAGAGCAGCGTATTTATACAGTCCTTAATTATCTTTTTGGATATATGAGGCTCTTCTGCGACAAAACCGTCTAACAAGGCAAGATCGCAGACAATATTGATCAGGTTTGGTGAGCCACCCGAAAAGGAATGGATTTCACTCACAGCATCTTGACTGAACAGAGCTTGATCAGTACCTGCAAGTTTTAAATGGTGTTGGATATAGAGGGCAGTTTCCGCTTTGGTCAAAACGTCTATATTATGGCTGAGCGAAATTTGGCCACGAATCCCACTAGTGTCCGATTGCAAGAGACCGGTACTATATTCATTCTGCTCTACCAGAAGAATGATAAGATTTTTTTGCCCCTGCACCTCAAGGTCGGATAGGAAAAGAATTTCTTTTAAAAGCGTCTGATTTAATTCATGAGCTTTTTCGATTACAAGAAGTACTTTTTTACCTTCAGCTGCTTTTATCGTGAGAAACTGACTGAAAAACGCTAGAAAATCTTTTCTGCTGGTAATATCACGGTCATTTTCGAATGCGGTTGCTATATCTTTCTGGAATTTGAGCAGATCAACACTTGGTTCTTCGACAACTCCAGCAATGATTGCATCTCCAAGGCTGGAGATGAGCAACTTTGTAAATGCTGATTTTCCGGATCCGATATCTCCGGTTAAGAGCAATAGCCCCTCATCTTTAGCAATGATATTTTTAAAGTTAACCAAGGCCTTCCTGGTCATATCACTGAACCAGACATGCTTTGGATCAATAATTTCTTGAAAAGGCTCTGACTTTAATTTATAAAAGGATAGATACATGGCTACCCTCAGTCCCAAAGTTAAGGAAGTTGATGCTTGACCGCAATGTAAACATTATATTATCTGTTTGATATTATTATATTAAACGCTCTCGATACGCCAGAGAACAAATTCTTTCTTATCTAAAGAAACCTGGTATTATATTAAACCCTGACACAATGATGCAACCTTTTACAGTCAATGGCATTCTACTAAAGTACTGGACCGATTAATCCAAATACAGTATTTCCACGCTGTTTTCTAAAGTTCTGTTGACCTTTGGCAGCTGAAGTAGCAACGCCCCTGAAACATTCACTCCTAAAATTATTGCCTCATATAAAGGGTTTTTCTGGACATCATACCCAAAAAGAATTTTGCGTCCCACCATGTCACTGAGTTGTTGCCATCTAGTAAGCAGCAGGTGTTCGTTACTGTTTTCAGGAGCGACACAGAAATCATTTATTTTATTTTCAGTAAAGTCTTGATTTTTTAGGAAATGTTCTTCTTCATAAAAGAGTAGACCGATGTTCCAGGCCAGCTTTGTCAGCAGCCTTACAGCTACCTGTTTAATATCAACATCATCGCCAAGAACATCCTTCATCGATGAAGCCGAATGTGCTATTTCAGCAGGAAAGTTATTATTATTAACATTAATTCCAATACCGATCAAAATATATTCTTCTTTATATATCGGACTGATTTCCGTTTCTGTGAGGATGCCGACGATTTTTTTTCCTCCAACCTGAACATCATTAACCCATTTTATTTGAGCAGGCACCCTGAAGTGCCGAAGTGTTTCACAGCACGCTGTTCCCGCTGCCAGAGGATATAAGGCGCTTTTTGCAGGTAATAAAGTGTTAACCAGGACAAGAGTTAACCAAAGGCCACCGACTGGCGCATGCCAGTCTCTATGAAACCTTCCTTTGCCTCCGGAAAGAGTTTCAGCAAGTATAACCGTTCCGCTGGCCATCGCCTCGCCTTTTTGTTCAGCATTACGTAAGATCTCACGAGCCCGATCCATCCCGCGTTCAAGATATGTGTGCTCCTCTATTACACCACCAACAATATAACCGTAGCGGAATATTGACTCAACAGTGTCCGATTTCAGCCATTTTTTTCGCAGTGGTATTTCTTCTCGATGAATAATTTGTTGAATATATTTGGAAGAAAGTTTTTTAGAGAGGGGCATAGTATAGCGCTAACAAGGATAGCAAAGAAAAATTATTGTACTTCGCTACTCCCATTCCGCCTTGACGTGAGTGATGATTTTTTGAATGAGTGGAAGTTGATCAGGTGGACAGATTCCTATCAGGGGCTCGCCATGCTCCACATTAACGCCAGGCTTAAAATATATGGAATGAATGATGCCGGGTTCACCCGTATAATATACTGGAGTGTCGCGCTTCATCAATGACATCGTCAGGACCTCGTCCCCCGGCTCTATTGTAACCCCCCGTTCGCCAGATTTTTCCATCCTTGCCTGAATATCCAGAGCAAAGAAATATTTTGCTTTTTCTGGAGCTTTGAACAGATAAAGGACCCTTTGCAGTATTCCTTCGATTATTTCTCTTTTTTTCAGTGGGTGACGAATTGTTATTAGTTTTTCTCCCGCTTCCACAAATTGACCTTCTAAATCAGAGCGGACAGCCGAGATAATGCCATTGGTTCTGCAGTGAATATTTTTAGGATTCCTTTCCCTCGTAATTGAAAAGAGCAATGAACCACTTATGTGGTTCCATTGGCCGCTGGGACCCTCAACTTCTGTGCCCTCTTTCACAGCATAGCGTACCTTGCCGGTATGTGGAGTGTAAACTTCAACATAATCATATGGATCCGAACGATATTTACTCAAGATTGCATCAAAGTCTATTTCGTTATGCATGCAGCCTTTAACCTTAAACAGTTTTATCTATAATACAAATTCCTCCCACCCATGGTGAGAAGAGCCTTATGTAGGTTTTTACGAAATTCGCGCCGGTCCCAGATACCTTGTATATGGCCTCTTTGTAATGCATTCCGGGCATTATGGTAGT
>CAMYJP010000192.1 GCA_947258675.1 uncultured Desulfobulbaceae bacterium
GTGATGGGTTGGTACAAATCCGCGCAGCGGTTCAGTTCATAGCAGTTATTAGCTGGTTTGAGTGTTCTCAGACTGCTATCAGGTAAATACTAGCTCTTTGAAATGCAGGAAAAAGAAAGGCCGGGTAATTTTTCACCCAGCCTTTAAACTCATTGATCTATTTATTGTTTCTCTTTCTTTTCTGTCTTATTCCAGCCAAGCCTGTTAAACCTGCACCAAGAATCCAGGCAGCGCCTGGGATGGGAACTGTAGGCGAATTTTTGGAAACAGCAAACGCCCCTCGGGAGGAAAGCGGAATATCCCCAAATGGACTATATATAGACAAATTTATGTCGTTAAAATATGCATGAGCTATTTTATGAGTTCCGACATCATCTAGATATCCCTCTACAGAGTCAAATGGTATCCATGGAGGGGAAGCGGAAAATGTTTTTTTAAACAATCCTGCACTCAATATTTCAACCCCGACATTGTACACGTTTAAAGTTAGAACATCATTTGGTGATGCCATCTGCCATGTTAAACCATTCATCGTATCAAGTACTTCAATATTACTTTTTGCATTCGCCCAAGTCTGATTAATAAATTCATCAACACCCGTATACCAGTACCAACTGGTATTTGTATCTTGGAAAAATCGTCCACCTGCATCAGGAATCAAGGCTGCATTAGATGTACCTCCAGATCCTGAAATAAAAGTTAAGATTACACAAATAATTACCAGTAAAATATTTGATTTCCACACTATTCTTTTGATTTCATTCATATGCCACCCCCTGCTGAATATTCACTGAAAAATTTAGGGTTCAAGCAAAAAAAAACATGAGAAGATTTCTCTATCTATTTATTTTATTGGAATGTGAACTAAACTTCAATACTCCTAAAGGAGTATTTTTATCTACTCCCAGGTTCAAAAAACTACTACTCTTGGAGTAGAAATGGGTTTCCACCAACTGGTATCAATTGGTGAACACTACACGTAATAGATTTCTTGCCAAAATAGATGATTTTGACGCCTTCCAAATTTATTAAAGGTGTGTGATGTCCACCACAACCTGACAACGTGCAGGAGTCTTTTTATAATTGCGTACTTAAGTCAATTCTGAATCTCCAAAGATTTGTGCAGCTACTTTAAAAAAATTGTCCGTCTTAAGCTAAATTAAACCCGTTGGATGAACGGCTACTTGTAAAAAAAACTGGACTGAAAAACCAGGATAGGCTTGGGATTTGGGTATTTATAATCCGTTCAGGCCATCACTGGTGTTGGAGGCAGAGAAACAGGAATAGGGGCCTGACTGGTGCCCACTTAATGTCACCTTTCAGAGTTCGCTGAGTGCCGGGCAGGTTAGAGAGCATCCGCCTCTTTGAATATCTCCTTAACAATGTCGTGCCGGGCGACAATGCCGACCAGCCGGTCATCCTCATCGAGGATCGGGATCCGGCGGATTCGTTTGACGATCATTATTCGGACAACCTCCGGGACCGATGTGTCCAAGGTGGCGGTGATAACATCCTTGCGCATGATCTCCTTGACCAAGACCTTGTCCGCCTTGGCCAGGGTCTTGGCAAACGGCACCATATCAAAGGTGTAGGCAAGAGAGCCGTGTTTTTCAACATACTTTGGCAGGGCCATGCTGATGATATCCTTTTCCGTGATCATCCCTACCAGTTCTTTCTCCTCGTTGACCACCGGCAGTCCGCTGATTCCCATGTTGGACAGTATCCTTGCCGCATCGCGGACGTTCATACTCTGGAGAACAGTGATCACGTTTTTGGTCATGAGCTCTTTGAGTTCCATGGGTTACCTCCTAATTGAGTGTCTCTCTGAAAAATCCCGGTCACGTCCGGTTGCGTAATATAACTAATAATCAGTGCGTTAGGAGCTTCGTCAAAAAATATGGAGGGGGCGATTCAGCACATTTTATGACTGAAAACCGAAATTTGAATCAAAAGGACAAAAGCCTCCAAAAGTATATAACAATCCAGCTGGAGGCTTTACAAAGGCATTTCCTGGACAACCCCTTTCATGATGATATACTCCATAGTCCAAAAGAGAGGTTAATGCGTAAGTATGATTAAAATTTAAACAGGAGATAACTGTGAGTCAAGAAATATACTATAATGTGGTAGTTAGAAAGTTGGCAGTACATCAAGACAATACCGAGGAGTTGAAAAAGTTTTTTGGCTCAGAAATAATAAAGCCGGATCGAGATAATTGCATCTCAAGTCCGGATTGTGTTTTATCTAATTTATTTTGGCTATCTTTGATCTACGAAAAATCTTTATTTTTCATGTGGATAGCTATTATTGTAGATATCTCCAGATCTAAGATGTTGGCAAGTTATGTAAGCTGGAGAACTGTGTGATTTTTTAATTTTCAATAGATCATCAGGAAACTTCCAAAACCTCCAAGCTACTATTTCTAACCGTAACGTGGTAGCCAAGCGTTCTGAGCATATCTTTGCTCATTTCAGCAAGGATCTCATCATCATAAATAAAAAGCTCCCTTTCTTTACCACCTATAAGTTGCTATACAGTTTCATATCTTCCAGAAATTATGCTGACAACAAATTTCGTTATTGAGTATCTTAACTTACGGATATTTCAGGCCTAATACCAAGGAGATTAGATGCAGTCAATACAAAAATTGGAGCGATGGTTTTCAAAATTCCAATCAGCCATTGTCGCCTTTTCTGGCGGAATCGACTCATCTTTAGTTGCCTTTCTTGCAAGAAGATACTTTGGCAGAGATAAATGCTGTGCTGTGATAGGACTCTCAGTCAGTGTAAAGGAATCTGATGTTATACTTGCTAAGGAGTTTGCAAGTGCTCATGATATTCCTCTAAGAATTGTGGAAACCTGTGAAATTTTCAACCCCGACTATGCAAAAAATCCTGAAAATAGATGTTTTCACTGCAAATCTGAACTCTACTCCAAGTTGGAATTGGTTAAAGCCGAGATTGATTTCGATCAGATCATTGGGGGTGAAAACATAGATGACAGGCAAGATTATCGCCCAGGCTTGAAAGCTGTTGCTGAGTATAATATACGAAGTCCGCTGGAAGAATGTGGAATGACCAAAAATGATGTAAGAGCAGTGGCCAGATATTACAACCTTACTTGCTGGGACAAACCAGCAAGTCCATGCTTGAGTTCCCGCATTCCCTATAATTCTCCGATTACAGAAGAGAAACTAATGCAGATAGATAAAGCTGAAGCATATATGTCTAAACTGGGATTTCCTGTATCACGTATCAGGCACTATGGTGAAACCGCCAAAGTTGAGGTACCTGTTGAGATGCTGGAAAAAGCAAATGAATTAAAAGAAAATCTGACAATCAGATTTCGAGAGCTTGGTTTCAAGAATACTGAAATAGATCCTGAAGGTTTTGTATCTGGAAAACTGAATCGATCATTAAAGATATAGCAAGACAACACCAGTCTCATATTCTTCAGGGTATTCCAAAAACTAACAACTCATATGAAAAGTGTCCATACACAGAGTTAAGGTGTTCCATGAATTTCTCGATTATTAAAATATGGCAATTAGAAAAAAAGTTGCCCAAATATATTGATCACCACTCCTTAATAGATCCGCCATATATCTTCAGTTTTATCACATCTGCATTTTTTAAAGTAGCTTGCCACCATAGAAAATTTTGAAGCCGTTAGTTAATTTTTCTGGTTTATTCTGGCTATCTTGGTTTTCTCAATTTGATATATTTTCGTACTTTAGTAATTATCTGGAGTTGTAGAATTAACCGACAGGTTTACTAGCCAGGTTGAATGTTTGGTTGTGCTGTTGCTGCTAGGTGGAGACCTTCATTTCTTGACATACACCTCTTCTCTTCCTCCTGAATGAATGAGAGTGAGTTTATTCCCTCGGATTTTTGCAGTACTTTCGACCGGTTTGGATAGGCCGAGGAACTCGCATTTCAGCTTGTTGCCATCTGATATGCTATAGACCCCTTTATAAGTACTATGCCTTGGGCTTTTCATTTCAATCTGACCGTCTCCATGAAAAACTAGATCCTGTTTGGGTGTGATGCCTTGCCATTCACCAACTATTTCGGTCTCAACGTTTGAGCTACAGCCTGCTAATGCTAATAGGAAGAAGGCCGAAACAATCACAACTAAAAATCGGGATACCATGTGTCACCTCCCTTCTAATCAGATTTTTTTTCAGTTCCTTGCCAATACACGTAATAAATAACTTGCCACCATAGAAACTGCTGACACTTAAGGTTTCTTCCATGTGTGCCATGGCAGTCTCAAATGTTACACAAAATATTATCTTAATAGTTTAAACGAACAGCTTCTGGTTGATTCTGCGTGAATTATAGGTCAGCGATCAATTTTGGAAAATTTTGAACCCTCGATTGTTAGGTTATACATTAATCCTTTATTGCTAAAAACAAATCCTACCACTGGGTCCTTTATATCCACGGAATTGATATCTTCACCAGCGCCCCATTTAACCAGGGCTACAGAACCATCAACCCCCGCCTTCCATCCATCGCTCTTTCTGAAATCTGACAGGGACTTTTGTGTTAAAAATATTACTACTAATGATTTGGATTGAGCGCCTATTTGAAACCCAAATGAACCAGCGGCGGTATTATAAAACTCAACGGTCTTGCCATCTATTTGCAACGCTCCTTCACCATACTCTCCACCGATTCCAAAACCAGCCTTTAAAATTTTAGCGAAGACAAGCACTCCTTTCGCTTTTTCAAGAAACTCACTGCCTCCAGTTACCTCTTTACGAAAACGTTTCAGAGTGGCATTGACGCCGATGTTGATTTCTTCAGCAGAAGCCGCAAACGGCTCTTCGGGGATTGAAAA
>CAMYJP010000193.1 GCA_947258675.1 uncultured Desulfobulbaceae bacterium
ATCAGAGGTTATTCAGGGTCGCTTGTTGTCTGTGGCTTTGAAACATATTGTTGGGGATTGCGCCCTACGAGCCAACACAGGCATTGGATGTATCATGCAAGCCACTTTTCGCTCAATGGCTTCCATTGGTCGCTTTGTTCAGCCTGTTCCTCCCAATTCCGCTTTCCACTCCAGCGCTCAATTTTTATGGCGTACACGGAAGTTCTTTTCAACTCTTTATTTGTAATAGGACGGTAATCCTCACCAGAATTCATCCCTGGAAAATATTTCTTAATCAACCCGGTTAAACCGGCCATCTTCTTATCCTTGTCCTCAATAACATTTATCTTTCCAAAAACAATAACGCTTTCATATTGCAGACTAAATTCCAGGGCGATGTTCGATGGCAAAAATCGGCCGTATTCACTCGTTTCAAAACACACCTTTGCATGGCGCTCAACATTTGCGCGAATCCGTCCCACCACATTTGAATGAAAGATGATTTCGTGGTGGTCTTCGTCATACCAAAATGTACTGGGGGTGATAAAGGGCTGCCCTTCCCAGCGGGTGGCGATATGGCCTATTTTGGATCGTTTTAAGAAATCTACAATCCATCGATCATCCTGCTCATACTCCGCTAACCGCTGTTGATTTGCTGGTGTAACCCCTAATTCATAGTTCTTTCTTGTCATTTGTGCTGATAAGGTCGAAGGGGAGCCAAAAAATACCGCCTCATTAAAGGCTTTCCATTTACTATTGTTATAATCAAAACCAACTGTCAATCTGTTGTTATACCCATACAGTTCTTCATTTAAAACTATTTGTGGAGAAACAGCGATTGTGTCAATATCTGATTGGAAAAGCGAACTGCCAGCACCAAAAGATAGAAATGAATCAGCAAGTCGATTCCTGGATGATGCATCCAATTTTAAATAACTACTGTCTGTAAAGAAAAATTCAGGGGCTAACTGTATATAACTATCTTTGGTCTCAGAAAAATTATCCGGTTGCAGAGATGCTGTTCGGGGAACACCACTATCGAAATCACTTTGCTTAATCGAACCGGGTAGCCCTGTTTTATCTTCATGGTAGCCACTTGATACATTTACCGCAAATTTGTTCCCTGGAAAATATTCGAGATTCAGGCCAATATCCTTGGCATTATTATCACTGTTATCACGATACCCATCTGATGTACGAAAGTTACCACTTAACGAATAACTTAAAATATCTTTCATGGCGTTTAAATTAACGCTTGTCTGAAAAGTATCATGACTACCAGCCTCTATATTGGTCGTGAATTTTGAATCTCCTTCCCCTTTTTTAGTTATGATATTAATTACACCTCCAGAGGCATTATCACCATAAAGAACACTCCCCCTACTTCCCCGCACAATTTCAATCCGTTGTACTTGGTCTTTAGGAATAAGAGTCCAGTCCGTGCCGCTTAAATCTGATTGATTAATTCTTCTACCGTCGACAAGCACAAGGGTGTTTAAAAGTGCTGTCTCGCCAAATCCACTGAGATCAACTGTAAAGCTTCGCCCATTTCCAGCAATATCGTTAACTAATATCCCTGCTATACTTCTAAGTAAACCAGGAACTGTTTCTTCTGCGGATTGCGATAATTCATTTTCTGTAATGACGGTAACATTGGCAGGAATAGAAGAAATTTTTTCTGCTTGTCTTGTTGCCGTGACAATTACCTCGTCCAAAGTCTCAAAAGAACTAAATTCTTTAGTATTCTCTGCGGCCAATGCAAGTGAAGTCAATGCAATAGAAGCAACAGAAAAGCTAACAGTTAATTTTTTCATTATTTTTAAACTCCTTTTTATTCATTTTTACAGGTAACGCTTTTCGCATTGCGACCTGAAAGCTATCCCAGTCACGGATAAGAAATAGGGTGTATTTCATGTAGACGTGTTCATTTTTTTCCATAAATCCTCCTAACCCGTTTATTCAGGTCCGAGGCAAAAAAAAAATCCCCGGACCGATTTATAATAGATCCGGGGATTTCCCTATTTTATCCTCAAGATCATATGACGTACCAATGGTCCACGATGGCCGACAAATTGTTCAGGCAGGTCTTCTGACTTTCCCTCTCTTATGACGGCCTTCCCGATCAGATTTTAGATCAGTGGCACACATTGGTCTTAAGAGTTCCTTTTCCTAAATGGAAAAAGAGGGATCACAGCGGCGGGCCCGTCCCCGATTTTCACAGGGTTCCCTATTATGCTCTGGTATAAGCACCTGGACAATATGTGATTTGATTCATACTAGAAAAGTCATAGCAGGTCAAGTATGACTTTTATGCTCAGTAACAGAAGTGAAGAAAAGATTAGATAGATAAGAACAATCTTGGAAAAAACGTTCAGTATCTTTCAAAAAGTTCTAAATCGTAGTTATCAATAAAATACTGAAGTTGTGCTGACTGATCGTGGGTAAGCTTTTTAAACTGAACGCCACACAGCCTTTCGGAGAGTGTGTAAAAAGGGGTTGGTGTGGATTCTTCCCTGTCAAATTTAATTTTTACAGGAATTTTTTCAAGGTTTATACCATGGCCGTTTAAAATAATATCTGACTCGAATGTTCCTGTTTCCCATTTTTTTTCATCAAAATGGCGAACAGTGACTCCTCCCAAACTGATGTCTTTTATTTTTCCGAATTTGGTATTTGATGAGGCAGGAAAAGCGATGATGCAATCATGCACTTCTACACGTTCAAATGCTCTGCGGTCGAATGTTTTTTTTAATGAAGAATCTTCCATCTGTACTTAAGCAATTTTAAACAATTTATCCCTTTATCTTTGCCACAACAGGGTCAATTGCAGTTATAGTAAGTATAAAATTTATTAAAGAATAGGTGACTACTTTTTTTGTCAGGAGGTGTCAAGCTAAAAATGAATGTGTATTCATTTTTTAAAATAAAATTTTTTTAGTATTTGCTTTGCATATCAGCAAATTACCTTATAACCCTTTAGAATACCAGGGAAAACCTAATACCTTCCTGGTGTTGACGTAAGTAAACAAAAACGATAAGAAGATTTTTTTTCAAGAGGTAGTAATAGATACGAAAACGAATTTTTTAAAATAATTTTGAGCCTTCGGCCAATTTTCTTAATTTTTAGAGCTTTTGCAATTTACTCATAGGGATTGATTACTTATGTCAGCTCAAAAGAAACGCAATAATAAAGTTTCAGACAATCTTATCCATGCTCTTCGTTTCAATAAATTATCAAATGCAATCCATTCCGCTCCTGATATCAACACTGTTCTGATTGGTCTACGTGAAGAAATTTTAAAATTATATGAAGCTCAGGTAGTAACTATTTACCTCATTGATCATACACACAAAGAAATTTATTCTTTATCTGTACTTTCTCCCAACAGAGTTAAGGAAATTCGGATACCTATCAGCAGTAGTAGTGTTGCAGGATATGTCGCTAAAACCGGTAAAATGGTAAATATTCGAAATGTTAATGAACAAATGGAACTTATGAATATAGATCCTGATCTTTCCTTTGATTCAACATGGGATGATAAAACCGGTGTTAGAACAAAGCAGCTTCTTGCTTTGCCAATTCTTTTTGACAATAAACTGCTTGGTGTTATCCAGCTGGTAAATAAAAAAAACAGAAGGTTTTTTACAGTAAATGATGAAAAAAACCTGGCTGATCTAACTGAAACCTTGGGTATTGCACTTAATAATCTTCAAAAATCAAAGGAAAAAAAATATTCAAGATATGACTTTCTAATTAACAACGGTATTATTTCAGAAAATGAGCTTGTGCAGGCACAAGCCATTGCAAGAAAGCAAGGGAGAAATGTAGAAACGGTATTAAGGGAAAACTTACATGTTTCAAGAGAAGATTTGGGCAAGGCGCTTTCCCAGTTTTATGGTACTCCTTTCATAGATCTCCACAAAGTCACCAACAATCCGAATATTTTTACAAAAGGAATCAATCTTGAATATTTCAGAAATTCTTTATGTGTTCCTCTGGCTGTAAAACATGGCAAAACAACCTTTGCGATAGATGATCCAACAGATCAAATTAAAATTCAGGAAATTATTAAGGTTCTCAGACCCGCACAATCCGTATTTTGTGTCGCCTTAAAGGAGGATATTGAAAGGTTCATTGATACACACAAAGCAGCAGTCAAATATCAAAACAAACAGCCTAAAGAAAAGTCATTCAGTGATATTTTATCTGAAATGAAGAAACATGAACCTGCTGTCTCTGACGTAGAAGATGAATTTGACGATGAAAATGTTGATGATAAGGCGATTGTAATGCTGGTGCGAAAAATAATTGAGAATGCCTATAAAAACCGGAGTTCTGATATACATATCGAACCTTATGGTCGTAAGCATGATGCTGATGTAAGATTTAGGATTGATGGAAGTTGCATATCATTTCTCAAAATACCAAAAAACCATATTAAAGCTTTTATTTCACGATTGAAAATTCTTTCACGCTTGGATATTTCTGAACGTAGAAAACCCCAAGATGGGAAATTCAGATTCACCGTTTCTACAGGAAGAACTATTGATATCCGGGTTTCGACAATTCCCACCGCTGAGGGAAATGAAGACGTTGTGCTTCGGCTGCTAAATACCAGCGAGCCCTTTCAACTTCATAAATTAATGGGGCAGAATGTTTATGAACGGTTCAGTATAATTATAAAAAAACCGTATGGGATAATCCTGGTAGTAGGGCCAACCGGCTCCGGTAAAACAACAACATTACATTCAGCGCTTGGTTATATTAATTCGCCAGAAAAAAAAATATGGACCGCGGAAGATCCTGTTGAGATTACACAATATGGTTTAAGGCAGGTACAGATTCATCCTAAAATTGGGCTGACTTTTGCTGCAGCTATGAGGGCTTTTCTCAGGGCAGACCCAGATGTAATCATGGTTGGAGAGATGCGGGACAATGAAACTGCTCGAATAGGAATTGAAGCCTCTCTCACAGGTCATCTTGTGTTGAGCACCCTTCATACGAACTCTGCCCCGGAAACAATAATCCGGTTGGTTGATATGGGCATGGATCCCTTAAACTTTGCGGATGGACTGCTCGGCATCATCGCGCAACGCTTAGTTCGAGCTCTTTGCGGTCAATGTAAAACCTCATACCAACCTACAGAAGTCGAATATGATCATTTAATAAAAATATATGGTCCCCTGTTTGAAAAAGGGATTGGGGCTGATTTTTCTTCATCCTCTAAATTGTTTAAAGCCTCCGGCTGCAATGCATGCAACAAAACCGGATATAGGGGCAGATTTGGGCTTTATGAGCTATTAATAGGTACTGGGGCTATGAAAAAGATGGTTATGGACAGGCAACGGATTGATAAGATAAGAGATCTGGCTATCAGTGAAGGAATGACAACACTCATGCAAGATGGAATTTCTCATGTTTTCAATGGGAAAACTGATATTAACCAGGTTAAGACAGTCTGCTGGCAGTAAACGGTGACAAGAATCACTGTTTAATTTTTTCAAGCCTTTCAATTTTTTCCAACATTTTTTTGGCCTTTTCGTGAATGAAATTCTCAGACGGTTCATTCGTTAACGCTTTGTTAAGATTTATTTTTGCCATTTTTTCATCACCTTCATACCAATAATACACGCCAAGATAATAGTATCCAGTTCCTTCATCACCTCGGAGAGCCTTTATTTTTCCCAACTGATAATAGAGGCTTGAATAATCGGGCAGTATTGATAGTAACTCTTCATAAATCTGAACAGCTGCCGTGATGTCGCCGGTATGTTCAAGGGTCTTTGCAAGATAATAAGCAGTATAGGCATTTTCGTGGTCTAAACTTCTCGCTTCTTTGAAATACCTTAAACCATCCTTATAACGTCCAGCCTCAAAATAGACTTTCCCTAAATCTGCCTTGAGAATAGGTTTATCCTGATATACCTTGAGTACTTTACGAAGATACTGTTCTGCTTTCGAGTATTCAGCATTGGTAAGATATGCCTGGGAAAGACCATAATGGAGCATGGCCTTTTCATTGGAGTTACTATCCAAGGTGGAAATTCTTTTTAAATAGAACGGTATTAACTGAGATGCGGGCTTGGTTAAAGAGAGAATTCGATATTTAATTCTTTGAAATTTAAATTCATCAATTCGGTATAAATTGATTTTTCTTATTTTCCCAAGCATATCTACCATATCGCCAGGATTCCGTTTTTGGCTGCGCATCCATTTAAAAGCGAGGCGGTCTGATTCTTCTTCATCCTGCCGGCTAAATTTTAAGCCCATTGAAGCACCAGCCGCCATAGATCCGGTAACTAGAGCTTCACCCAAAGGACCACCACCAAGGGCTATGCCTGCAAGAATCAATACTGCTGTTGCTACATTTACTTTGGCTGATTTTTTAATTCGATTAGCGTAGTGCCTGCTTTCAACATGCGCTACTTCATGGGCCATTACGCTAACCAACTCGTTTTCAGTGTCCATAACCTCTATTAATCCGGTATGCATAAAAATAAGACCGGAAGGTGCGGCAAAGGCATTGAACTCTTTGTCTTTCACTATAAAGAAATGATAATCAAAAAGTTTAGAGTCGGTCTCCCTCAAAACTTCATTACCAATGTTAGTTATATACTGAGTGATGTCCGGCGAATCCAAGATTTTAAATTCTTTACGAACTATACTTAAAAGTTTCTCCCCCATTTCACGTTCTTCGCTTACAGTAAAGCTGTAAGACCTGTATTGACCTAAAAGTCCAACAACCTGCGCTATTGTGAAAATATACAAAAGGAATAAAGTGATTACATGGAAATATGGTTTCTGGTTGAAAACAAAAGATCCATCTCGTTTTCCTAAAAATTGTTTTCTGTGTGTTTGTTTTTTTTGCATTAGGAGAGGTAATATTTATAAGTATTTCTAAACAATTCAAAGGTGCAATTTTTTTTACCTGCGTTGGAATAATGTACTAACGATTCGGCGAACAATTTTATAAGGTATATTATAATCACAGAATAAAGTTTATGCCCCGTATGGGGTAAAGGAGGAATGACGAATATCGAAGTGAACTTCATTTAACAAAAGTAAAACGTTTCAAATTGTTACTGTTCTCAATAACACGGTAGTTAAAGAATGAAGAGAATCTAAGGTGCTTTTACCGGTTCTTCATCATTCGATATTCAAATTAGTCTGCTGATTGTTGCCCCTTTTAGGATTTTTTGAGGCCTCCCGCTGTGCGGGAATAGACTCACGTAGCTGATTTTTTTTGCAGCCAGGCAACTAGATGGTTCATCCCTTCATGGGTAGTTATTTTTGGAATATAGCCTAAATCCTCAGTTGCTTTTTTAATTGAAAAATAATGCGATTTTGCCAGCTGTTCTGCAAGGAATCGAGTCATTCGTGGTTCTTTGCCAATGTGTAACATTTTATAAATTATTTCAAATAATCCACCGGCTCGGTAAGCTGTCTTGAATGATACTGACTTCCTCATTCGTGGTACATTCAGACGTTCAAAAAGGGTGTTTATCCACTTCCAGAGGTTTACAGGTTCGCCCTGGGAAATAAAATAGGATTGACCTGCTGCAGTTGAAGTGGAATTTAGATTTTCAGCTGCCAGCAGGTGTGCTTCAGCGACATTATCAATATAAGAGATGTCTACTAAATTATTTCCTAAGCCAACCTGTCTGAGCTTTCCGGCTCTCCCCCTTTCTAACAATCTGGGTACAAGATGAGGATCACCAGGCCCCCAAATAAGGTGCGGTCGCAGGGCACATGTCTTCAATTTCTCTGAATTTGCAGCAATAATCATTTTTTCAGCAGCAGTTTTAGATTCTGCATAATAACATAAAAAACGGCTGCTGTAAGGTAAGCTTTCATCTGCTCCATTGATGTCCTGGCTGTTAAATACCACGCTGGGCGTACTTGTATAAACTAGAGTTTTAACTGTTTTATCGGCACATGCGGTAATTACATTACGAGTACCAGATGTATTAACAGAAAAATACTCATCTTTTTTACCCCATATCCCTGCCTTGGCAGCAGTGTGAAAAACGATATCATGGCCACTAAATGCATTATTGAGAAAATTCAGATCACGGATATCACCGCAAAATATTTTACACCCGAGTTTTTCAACAGATGGATATAAATGGCGACCGACAACAGCCGTTTCAATACCTCTTGCAACAAGTTGTTTTACAATGGCCAGGCCGACAAACCCACCACCACCAGTGACTATGGCTTTCATAATTGAAGAATGAAAATCGAAGATTGAATATTATTAGAAGATTGAAAAATAATAAATAACATGGCCACTAATCCTTATCAGATCGTTTTCTTAATTTTTAACTGGCCTTCAGCCCAGACAGCAAGTTTTTCTCTGAAAATTTTGGCATTGTGACGTATGTCTACTGGAAAGCCTGAATGGATTAGAAAATGGTTGATTGATTCAGTTAATGGATGACTGTGAGCCAATTGCTTAACCTCGTCCAGTAATTTATTAGGATCATCAGGTTTATTAAAAGGTTCAATTATCAATATCGGGATCTGCTTGTTTTTGGGGCCAACTCCTACCAATGCGGTACGAAAGATTTCAGAATGTTCGTTGATCACCGCTTCACACTGGATGGTATACAAAGTACCTTTTGCAGATATTACCCTGTGATCCTTTCGACCGCAGAACCATAGACAGCCATTGTTGTCCAGATAGCCGATATCTCCCATACGGTGCCAAAACCCGTCTTTGTCAGTGATTTTGGCCATTTTTGTTTTCTCTTTATCATTAACATATGCAGCGGTTACAACTGGTCCTTTTACAACTATTTCTCCAATAGAACCTTCAGGCTGAATCAGATTTTCGTCCCATGTAGTTATAATTTCATCCTTTGTAGCAATAATCAAGATATTCAAGCCAGGGAGAGGTCTGCCAACACATGCTCCCTCCCCTTTTTTCGTTTTTTTCCAGGTACGGGTGAGAATTTCCTTCCCGGAAATCGAGGTAATCGGCAAACTCTCAGTAGCACCATACGGCGTATGAATTTCAGCATCTGGTAACAATATATTTTGTATACGTTGGATAAGATCTCCAGGTACAGGAGCTCCTGCCATGAGTATTTTTTTTACTGTTGGCAGTTTGATATTTTTATGAAGACAATATCTACTGACAACATTCCATATGGCAGGAGAACCGAATGAATAAGTAACATTATGCTCGGTAATAGTTCGAATGAATTTTTTCGGATTTACTTCAGCCGGGCGGGCGGCATTCATTTCAGGGATAACTACGCAAGCGCCGAGAGCTGTTGAAAACAAAGCAAACAATGGAAAAGCCGGCTGGTCGATATCAGATTCTGTAATACCGTAATATTCCTTTATCAGTTTTAACTGAGCTTGGAAAATGCCATGAGTATAGAGAACACCTTTAGGAGGTCCGGTACTGCCGGTTGTGAATAGAATTGCCGCAGTATCGTTCTCGTTGGCGTGGACCGGATGAAACGGTTTTATTTTATTCCCGACAATATCTAAGATAGTGTCACTATCAATGTTTTTGCCAAAAAGTCCAAGAGAATTTCCAATGGAAATGCTGGTTCTCACTGATTTAAAAGTTTTTCTGAAAATTGATTTAAAGAGATACGCCTTTGGGATACCTATAAAAATATTGGGTTCAACTCGACTAATGCATCTTAAAAGATTTTTATATCCCATTCCAGGATCTATAAGAATTACTGCAGCACCGATTTTAAAAAGGGCAAAGGTTACGCTGATAAATTCAATAGAAGGTTTGACCATGAGCATTACACGATCACCTTTGGAAATACCCATGTTCGAAAGAAAGCTTGCAAAAGCGTCTGATAGAGTATTCAGCTCAAAGAAACTGTACTTTCTATATCCTTTGGAAGCTTTTTTTATGACAGCAATATTGCCGGGTATACGGGATGAGACTGCAGGTAATGCAGCTGCGATGTTATGGCTGTCTGTTACCATATCAGGAGAGGGGTTGCCCCAGATTTTTTTTGAAGAAATTCTTTAACAGAGGTCCAATGGCTTCATATTCATCTTCAAGTAGATAGTGACCACCCTGGGGAAAATATTTGCTTTCAGCATGGGGGAATCTTTTCAACCATTGATCATAAAAGTGTCTTGTAAAGCAGAAATCCTTTCCTCCCCAAAGTAACATTATAGGAGTTTTACTAAATTGCTTTAGACTGTTTTCAATATCTGTCAGCGTGTCATAGGAGGGATGGTTTGGGGCCAGTGGTATATCCTGAATAAAACGTAATATTCCAATTCGATTTCGCCAACTATCGTAGGGCGCAAGGAATCCCTCCATGGTTTCACGGTTCATCTTGTTTTTTACTGCCATGGTTACAGCATTTCTTGCAAAGCCATTGAGCCCACGGACAAGTAAATCTCCAAGAACCGGTATACGGCACAATTGAATACGCAATGGTATTTTATTGGATCGAAAAGCGGCAGTGTTCATAATCACAAGCGACTCAACGTGGTTAGGATGATTTCTGGCTAACCCCATTCCTATTGCTCCTCCCCAATCGTGCATAACGAGAGAAAATGTTTCAATTTCGAGTTGTTTAAGCAATATTTCGATATTTTTAATATGATTTTTCAATAAGTATTGATAATCCTGTGGTTTATCAGAAAGACCGCAACCGATATGGTCTGGTACAACTATTCGATAATTTTCTTTTAATAATAGTACAAGATTTCGATAGTAAAAAGACCAGGTTGGATTTCCATGAAGCATGATAATTACTTTACCGACGCCTTCATCAATATAAGAAAATATAAGAAAGCCTGTGTCCATCTATTTCTATATTTTTTGGAATAAATGGGTATGGATATGATTTTTCGTACATGTCGTTCAAATTGTATTTAAGGATGTTACAGGGGAAATAAGTTTAGTCTTTCAAAGGTTAGAGATTTTTATAGACTTTTTGATAGACATGAAAGTCGTGTAAAGAAAAACAGATAAATAGTATTTTAAAAGGTAGAGAACTAGTCTGAAGATAATTCTTTGTTTCATTGAAGGCAATATTGCAGGCTCTTTCAAGAGGAAAACCGTAGGTGCCTGTACTAATTGCCGGAAAAGCAATGGACTTTAAACGGTACTTGCCAGCAAGATTTAAACTATTTTTGTAACACTGGGCTAGAAGGATATCCTCATCATATTTTCCTGCTCGCCAAACAGGGCCTACTGTGTGAATCACATATTTGCATGGCAGATTATATGCCTTGGTAATCTTTGCATCACCTGTAGAACAGCCGCCCAAGTTTCTGCACTCTTTCAAAAGTTCTGGCCCGGCCACCCGGTGAATTGCACCGTCAACTCCACCTCCACCAAGTAAGGAAGTATTTGCTGCATTAACAATAGCATCAACCTTCAGTTCTGTTATATTTCCCTGTTCAATAACAATTTTTTGTTCCATTGTTTTTCTTCATTTTGCC
>CAMYJP010000194.1 GCA_947258675.1 uncultured Desulfobulbaceae bacterium
TTTGGTGAGCTATCAGACTTTTTAAATCGGAGTATAGGTGTGGAACTCACAGTGCATTAAAAATTCCCATAGTAACTAGAGGACAAGGACAAACCAAATAAAAATTACCAGGAGATTTAGTATGGTCAAACAGCTTTCATTCACAAAAATAGAGCAGAATGTCCAGTCACATTTCAGACAGCGAATTAACACAGCTGAATCAACAGAAGATGTGAAGAAATTTTTTACCTACACAGTTAAAGAATTATTCAATACTATTTTTAAAGAAAAAATACGTTTTGATAATGAAGATATTTCCTTGAAGTCAAGAGATGAAAGCCTTTACACCCTTAATGATAGACTCTATTCTCTGGATGAATTTTCCTCGGTCTGGAATCAATCCGATTTACCAAATGTCGTTGAAAGATTAGCTAAAAAAGCCACTAACAGGTACATACATTTAGAAAAGAATTCGGAAAAAACAAGATTAAAAATCAGAATGTAACCGAAAGGGAACTAGTATAGTTCATATTTGGCCAAACGTCCGTCAAGGCCGCCAGTGCGAAGAGGTTTTTTCCAGCTGGTTCGCAGACCGACATTTTTTAGCAATTTCCGGTCGCCAAAGTATATATATGCTGTAGAACCTTTACACCTGTGTTTCAGAAAATCACCAAGATTTTTTACTAAATCGGATATTTTTTTCGAATCCCCCATTCGTAGACCATATGGCGGGTTGCAGACTATAGTAGAGTTTTCAATATGCGGTATCTCATTATATCCCTGCTGGATGACTTGAATTTTTAAACCGCCTGGCAGCATCGACAGATTTTTTTTGGCCATTTTTGTTGCATCGGAGGAAATATCACTGCCGCGTATCAGATCTTTTGGCAGGTTTTTTATGGTACTATCCAGTTTTTTTCTAACTTCCTGCCATTTTACCCTTTGGTAATCCGGTAAAAACATAAAGCCAAAACGTTTCCTCAAAAATCCTGCAGGTACTTTACAATAGAGCATCAACGCTTCGGCCAAGAAAGTGCCTGCCCCACACATTGGATCAACAAGTGACCGTTCGCCCTGCCAGCCAGTATGACGAATAATTGCAGCAGCCAGCGTTTCCTGCATAGGTGCCTGCCCTCCGGTCAAACGATATCCTCTACGGTGCATTGACCCACCGTAAAGATCAAGATAGATTGTTGCTTTGTTGTTGTGAACGTATATATATAACTGGACGTCCGGTTCGTTTGTATCGATAGCAGGCCTTTCATCAAACTGATCGCGAAACTGATCTACAATGCTGTCCTTTAATCGTAAGGCAGCAAAATGTGAATGTTTTATCTTTGAATGCGATACATTGGCCTGAACCGCAAAAGTGTTTTCAAGGCTGAAAAGATCTGCCCAGTTTATATTTTGTGCGGTTTTGTAGAGATATTTATCACTGTGACAATCAAACCGTATCAGGGGGGCAAGAATTCTGGTAAATATTCTTGAACAATAAACAATATGATAGACGGTGTCTAATTCTGCAGAGAAAAACACACCTCGATATGTGGTTTTTATGTCTTCAGCACCAAGCTGGGATAATTCTTCTGCCCCAAGACTTTCCAACCCTTCATCAATCTGGGCGAAAAACCTTCCTGTTAGCTGATATGTAAACATAGGATAATATTATTTCAGTATGATTTTATGTTCATGGATAAATAAAGAGGCGAACTTTAGGAATGCTAGTGCTTCAGATTAAACTATCTCAGGAGATGTTGCTGTTGAATCAGACAGCTTGCTTTGCTTTTCAAGCTCCTCTTCAGTGAGGTGAAGCCCGGCAAGATAGCGCGCAGCTTTTTCAGCCTGCTCGCAAATTCTTCTAAATCGTGCCAAAACATCAGTACACTTGACCATCTGATTTACAGGAAGAATCCCAATGGTAGCAGATTTTAACATTCGGGCTTTGATTTCACGATATTCATCTTTGAGGTTTTCAAGCTCAACTAAATTTGTCTCCGTAGAAAAATCTTTCAAATCAAATTGAGTCATACCTAGCATTTTAACAGTCAGTTTTTTGAAGTGAATAAGCTCCGAAGAAGTTTCAGGGTGTGGATCGTATTTTTGCAATTTGGCCTGCAGTTTTGCTGCATCAATAGATAACAAAGCTATATCGTTATAATACCCTGAAACACGAATTGCGTTTGGCAATTGATTGTCTAGCTCTTTTGGCAAATTAGCCCGCTGCAGCTTGCTGCCAAATGTGGCTATCTCATTTACAAGGTTTTTTACAATAGATTTATCACTAAACATTTTCGAGCTGGGACCTGCCTCCATGGAAATGGCGCTGGTAGCCATACGGGTAGCAATGGCACCTAACCGTATAAGTTCTTTTTCAAGGGCATGAAGTGCTAGAATAGGTGTAAATATGACATTGCTGTCAAGATATTGAGGTTTTGCCTCATCTTCTTCGGTTGTTCGAAATCTGCCCTGCAGAAATGAAACCAAATACTTTGTTGCCGGATACAGAAGAAGTATTCCTATTACATTAAAAGTTGTGTGAAACAAGGCTAAAATGGTGGCATGTGAACTGGTTACCCAAAATTTTGATTGCAAAAGCAGTAGAATATCGATCAGAAAGGGCAACAACAATAGTGCTACAAAACCTGTAACCAGGTTAAATATTACATGGGCCCCTGCGAGTCTTTTTGCATTAGGCGTTGCACCGATTACTGCCAATGCAGCAGTAGATGTTGTCCCTATGTTAGCCCCAATTACAACAGCGGCAGCATCGTGTAGAGAAATGACATTACCCGCAGTAGCGGTAAGAATGATTGCGATAGCTGCGCTTGACGATTGCATAAGAAATGTGAGAATAAAACCGATACCGACAAAGAATATTATTGCTAGAATTCCCTCTCCAGCAAAAGCAGAGAATTGCATGCTCTGACTAAAATGTGAAAAGGATGATTTCAGAACACCTATACCCATAAAAAAAATTCCGAATCCGGCAAAAACATCACCAATAGCAGCATATCGGCCTTCTTGTCGGAGAATCCGCAGAAGCATTCCAGCACCTATCACTGGCAGCGCAAAAGCGCTAATTTTAAACTTAAAACCAATAAGTGAGACCAGCCAACCGGTAACGGTCGTACCTAAATTCGACCCATAAACCAGACTTATTGCATGATTTAGATTCATGAGTCCGGCATTGACAAATCCAAGGGTTCCAACAATAACGGCACTGGATGATTGAACCAGCGAAGTGAGGAAGGCACCAGAAAAAATACCGAGCAATGGTGTTTTGGTGGAATTGGCAAGGATAGTACGCAGAGATGATCCTGCAGCATATTTTAATCCATCGGTCATAAGCCGCATACCGAGGAGAAACAAACCGATGCCGCCCAGAAGGCTGCCTATAAGGACTAAAGACAATTGAATTATCCGTGATGGATTTTAAAGTTGAAAGCGGAATAGCTTAATTGATCAAAAATTGTATTATTCCACTTATGTTATTTTTCAGTAAATTTTTGCACCTGATATGTTGAAACATCCAGCCGCTTGGTTTGCCAGGTATCACCTTGCAGTCCGGCCTTCTGGCATAATCTCGATAGAAAATCTTCAGGCTTTGGTAACTGTTCCCAGACCTGCGGAAGAAAGGTAGCGCTGGCCATATCTTTACGTACTATAACCCCGTCAACGTATGGCCTTAATTTGTGGAGCAGATCCGATGAATCATCATAGTCCAGGGTTTGTGGGGGTGATAAAATACTGACTTCTACATCTAATATGTCAAGTTCATTGGATGATACCGGGGGGAACCTGGGATCATGAAAGGCCGCACTGATCGCATTAGATTTTATGCTTTCTATTACCGAAGAATTTGCTGTGAGACTTCCTATACATCCACGCAGTAGATTATCACAATGCAGTGTGACAAAAGTACCGCACTTGGCTGAAAAGTCGTTTTTTTTCAAAGCAATCAGCAATTCTTCAGACAAAGAAGGATCAATCTTTTCTCCGAGATGCTCAACTATTGATTTCCGAGCTAAGCCGACTAAAATATTCCCTTGTTTTTCAGTAAATCGATTCTCTTTCATATTCGTTTTGTAGTTAACGATTAAACAAACGTAACATTTGTCTTAATTTGCAGTTTTAAACAAATGAGAAAAATCAGCAGGCTCATCATTTTTATCAGCTTTAGTAACATTATGTTTCTGATCATTTAGAGTCAAACATTCATCTCTGACAAGATTATACTGTTGGGTAAAAAAATTCATTGGGAATTCAGGATGACTAATGTATTGCATGGTATTTTCTTTCATTTGATCAACAAGTTTATATAAAACCGTTTCTTTTTCGCTGTCATCAACAAAAAATTTCTTTTTTAAAAAGGAATAGACCAACTCTTGTCCAATTTTTTCTTTAATGCATTCAAGAAGTTCAGTGTCTTCCTCACAGATAGAGGTCCAAAATTCTTTTTTATTTTTTATGATAACTTTGCAGCTGATTTCTATAAGCCAGCGATCGCCTGCTACCACCTGTGAATTGTCATAACAGACAAGAGTCATTGAATCGCTGATTTTTTTTTGGAAAAGTGCTTTCAGATTCTGCTGCAAAGAGTTCATAATCTTCATTCCCATATGATAAATTAACATTTCAAAATGGATAAAATTATAAAAAGGTGTTTCGCGATCAAAATTGAGAAAATTTAGGAAAAGAACCTCGATAAACCGGACATTGATATTACCACGGTTGGTCAGCTCGGGCAGAGAGCTTGGAAATTTTTCCTGATAAGGTATGAAACCAGAATCTTCTGGCCAAATAAAGAACAGAACGACTTTTTACAAAACTATCAAAATTTACCTTTCTATTTTTG
>CAMYJP010000195.1 GCA_947258675.1 uncultured Desulfobulbaceae bacterium
CGTCGTGACAATACATTGTATAATACCTAATAATAATATAGCATTACAGTGTAATAGTCAAAAAACATCGAACCTCCCACCTAACCCCTTGACGCTCATTTGGATTGACCCTCCTATATGCTCAAATACGTACCCATCTGCTTCCGTCAATACCCCGTGCCCATTTGTTTGACCCACCAATAATAGTTCCGCGATCTAAAGAAAAAGAAGCAAATCCAAAGTAAATCTATTTTTTATTTTCTTCTTCTTTCGCTTATTCCCCACAACCATATGAATCTCGTGCAAGTTTTCAGAAACATGTCGATGGTTTCTGTAGGAGGAAACCATGAACAAAAGGATTCGATGTGCCAATGCCGATTGCCGGTGCCGTTTTAAGCCAAATCCCCGCATAAAAAATCACAGATACTGCAACAAGGATGGGTGCCAACGTGTCAGGAAAAAGCTGTGGCAACGCAGGAAGATGGCAAACGATCCCGACTATCACAAAAACCAAAAAGACGGCCAGGAGAGTTGGCAGGCGCGAAACGCAGATTATTGGAGAAAGTATAGGAGTGACCACCCCGAATATGTCGAACGTAATCGTCTATTACAGAAAAATCGGGACAAAAAACGGCGTCTTGCAAGACTTGCAAAGATGGACGCGTCAAAAAGTGAATTGTCCATCAAATCTGGATGTTATTACATTTTTCCTGTCCAAAAGGTGGATCTTGCAAAGATGGACGCGTCAGGCCAAAAAATATACTTGATTCCAGGAGGTTAGACCGCAAGTTTTGTCCAATTCACACCAATCTTGCAAAGAAGGACTCGATGTACTTTGAACTTAATTGCCCTTAAAATTGGAAAAAAATAGGAGGACAACCACATGGTCTCAGACATAATCCTTTGTTCCCACCGGCTCCGAAAGATCACCGGAAGCTTTGCCTTCATAGAACATCGCTTCATCAGAGATGGTTTTTGGGCCAGTCTCACCCACCATGCACTTTTGCTCTATGTATTTTTGGTGATGGTCGGCGATCGAAAGGGGATCTCCTTCTATAGCTATGACAAGATTTGCACAGTCCTACGGATTTGTGTTGATGATTACGTACTGGCCCGCAATGAATTGATAGATAAAGATTTGATAGCTTTTGATGGGCAAATTTTTCAAGTTTTATCTTTGCCCGAACGAGCAGTTACCCCTTTGCGCAAACCTCTTAATTCCGACGAACTGGATCAAAAAGATCCCGCAACAATAGGACAACTCATAAGAGCCTCTTTATCAAAAGTATGAATAACCTTTCGACATGGGCACTGTAATCATGGAACATACCCAGGTAATAGAAGTCACAGAAATAGAGATAGCGCTTCTCGATCTTAGGTATAGTAATACACGAATACACAATCCTAGGATGATTTCATCTCTTGCCGATTCTATTGAGCATTCCGGCCAAATCAACCCGGTAATCACCTTAAAACAAGATGACTCCGTTCTTGTACTCCTTGATGGATATATGAGAATAGCGGCCCTAAAACGATGTGGTCACGACACTGCTTTAGCGCACCAGTGGCATTGTAACGAGGAAGAGGCTTTGAGGATGATGCTTGTCAAAAATCAGGAGCGCAGGTGGCAACCTCTGGAGCAAGCTTGTTTAATAAGAGAACTTCAGGACAGACATAATTTGCCCTTGGGGAAAATAGCATCAATGTTAGGGCGAGATAAAAGTTGGGTCTCAAGGCGGATGAGCCTTGTTTCTGCGCTGTCGGAAGAAATTCTAAAACTGGTCATGTCTGGGCATATTTCTACATGGGCGGCAACCAGGGTATTGGTTCCGTTGGCGCGCGCCAACGCCGAACATGCAGGGACCGTAGCGAAACATCTTATTGAAGAGTCCATGTCCACACGTGACCTTGTGATTTTCTTTGAACACTATCAAAAGTCAAATCGAGATAAGAGAGAAAAAATGGTCAAACATCCAACGCTTTTTATTAAAGCACTTAATTGTACAGACGAAGAAAATCAAGCAAACAGCCTCAAAGAGGGACCTGAGGGTAGATGGATTAAGGATTTAAAGGTGTCCGCCCAAATCATTAGACGACTTATAAAACAGGTTCCCGCTGTTATGTATCCGGGGCAAAGTCGCCTTGACAGACGTACCTTGATCACGGTTTTTGAGGATGCCAATCAACTTATGTTTTCTTTAGGAAAAGAAATTAGGAGATTTGAAAGTGAAGATAACCGCCGAGATAAAACAAGCCGTTCTAGGAATGCATCAAAAGGAGATCAAGATCCGAAAAATCAGTCGGACCCTCAAAATTTCAAGAAACAGTGTGCGCAAGATTATTCGAAGGCAAGCAACGGACATTGCTCAAACACAATGTCGCCATGAAGAGATAATGCCGATTATCCAGGAGCTATTTAAGCCTTGCAAGGGTAATGTGGTCAGGATTCAAGAAATTCTTCAAGACGAACACAACCATTTTGTCCCCTACAGCACGCTTACTCGGTTAGTACGTGAAATGGAGTTACGTGAGAGCAAGAAAACAAAACGGGTGGGGGAGTATTCATTTGGGCCAGGGAAAGAGTGTCAACACGACACCTCTCCACATAGCTTCGATTTAGGCCCAAAGAAAGTAACAGCTCAATGCGCAAGTCTTGTTTTTGGATATAGCCGAAAACTTTTTATTCAATACTATCCGAATTTCACACGCTTTGAGGCAAAAGTATTTCTTGCCGAAGCATTTCGTTTCATGGGCGGTAGCTGTGGTAGATGTGTCATTGACAATACCAGTGTCATTGTTGCCTATGGAAGTGGAGCTAATGCAGAGATGACTCCAGAGATGGAATGTTTCGGTAATATATTTGGGGTAAAATTTATGGCGCACGAAATAGATGATCCGGATAGAAAGGCCAAAGTGGAAAAGAATTTTTCGTACATAAATGGTAATTTCCTTGCTGGGCGCACCTTCAAAGATTGGCATGATCTTAATGAACAAGCCAGGAATTGGTGTGTGGACAAGGCAAACAGAAAGCCAAAACGATCATTGGGCATGAGCCCTGACCAAGCCTTTTTGTTGGAAAAACCGCATCTCAAGCCTCTTCCTCTCCATATTCCTGCTGTATACATGACTCTTTTTAGAACCGTCGATGTTGCTGGATATGTGGCGGTGGATACTAATCGCTATTCTGTGCCCGAAAGATTGATTGGCAAACAAATGGAAGTTCACAAATCATGGGACCGCGTTGCGATCTTTTTTAAAAATCAGAAGGTGGCCGATCACCCGAGATTAATAGACCAGCGAGATACAAGGATTACGGCCAAAGGCCATCATCCTCCTTTTAACCGAAAAAAATCTCACGCAGGACCATGCACAGAAGAAGTAATTCTTAGAGGGCAAAATGATTGTCTGAACAACTACGTGGGAGGCCTAAAAAAACGTTCCCGCGGCAGAGGGTTACGAAAAATGCGCAGGCTGCTTGAACTCAAAAGAACTTATCCAGAGGACGCATTCAAAAAAGCAGTAGAACAGGCCTTTCATTATGGACTTTATGATCTCAACCGTTTGGAGAAACTCATTCTCTCATTTGTCGCTGGAGAGTTTTTTAATATTGAGGAAGATGAAGATTGAAAAGGTCAAAAATCCATCAACTGCTTACTGACTTGCGTTTAAATGGTATAGCTAGTGTTCTGGACCAAGAGCTTGATGAGGCGCAAAAAAAGGGCTCCTCTGTCTCAGAAGTGATCTATCGATTGCTCATGCAAGAACATGCGTACCGTCACGACCGTAGCCTCAACAACAGGCTCAAGCAGGCAAAGATTCCCTGGGATTGGAGTCTTAAAACCTTTCCATTTGCGAAACAACCTGGAGTGAGTAAACGGCAAATCAACGAGCTGGCAGGGCTTTCCTTTATAGAGCGGACAGAAAATATTGTATTTATCGGCGATCCAGGGACCGGAAAATCAGGCTTGGCGTCAAGCATCTTACGTCTTGCTCTGGTGGACGGATACCGTGGTCGCTATTATAATGCCCAGGATCTCCTTGATGAACTCTATGCATCCTTGGTAGATCGTTCAACAGCAAAGCTAATCAAACGATTGTCAGGCTATGACGTTTTGCTAATTGATGAGCTTGGGTACCTAACCTTAAAACCGGAACAGATCAACGCATTCTTTAAGTTGATGGGCGAGCGGTACAAGCGTAAATCCACAATTATTACAACAAACTTAAACTATCCGGACTGGTACGACCTATTTAAACGTAAGTCACTAGTGGATGCCTTGCTAGACAGACTTAAGCATCACTGCATTACTATTCAGATAGATGGCCCATCTCTCCGCGAACCGACGCATAAAGATGGCAAATCCTAAAGCCCTCGCTATATCTCTTCCCTTAAATACTCTTCAGTTCTCTTCATACACCACAAAAATCAAACTGACAGAATCAACGTGGCTGCCATTTAACTCCCGGCACACTCGAACAACTGCGCACTCGGCGGGTCAGTTTCTATGGGCGCAAATGGGTCAGTTCCCGTGAGTATCGAGGGTCTGAGTTCAACGAAGAACAGGATGACTCTTCTTGTACACGGGTTTACAACAAGATTGTTTCGATTCCGCAAATTTCCATCCCCAAACGGCAAACGTTTCTTGCCCAGATACCCTCTGTAACAAAAATAGAATTTTTCAATCCCCTATAGGGTTTCCAGTCTAGTTTTCGGGATCGGAACTGCCTTGCTCACCGGTTCTAATCTACGATTCACTCCTCCGGCGAAGATCCTTTCCTGGCCAAGGGCGTGCAGCTGATTGACAACCCGACGGGCACGGATTGGCGTCCGGTCTACGAGGCCGAGG
>CAMYJP010000196.1 GCA_947258675.1 uncultured Desulfobulbaceae bacterium
AAGAGCTTATCCCAGTCATCTTCATGCTTTGGAGGGAAGAACTCAAAACTCATAGAGAGCTTGTTTTGCTTTAAGATATTCTTTACAAGCATAACACTAAATTATTTATCAATAATTACGGACTGTTAAAATATATGACCCGTATTAACTAGTTCCCATCCGGAAAGTAATTTCATTCCGGATGTTGGAACTAGTTGTTTCCAATTCAGAAACGAGCAGTTTTTAGTAAAGTCAAGGAAATCAAATAATTGTGCGGAGTTGCACTGAAGTACATCGCACAAGCAATTACAAAGATTGACGCAGAATTTGCTAAAAAGGGGCCGTTTCCGGATGGAAACTAACTATGTTTCTCCTTTTAGTGCAACTGAAAGTTTTCTATTTTATTCAACTTTGAAGTTGCCGGCCAAATTATAATATGCTCTGCAAATTTTGATAAATTCTCAACACTGATATTCATATGAGAATCGCTTTCTAACTCTCGGAGTTCCTCTTGTCCACAGAATAAATATCAATAAGTTAATATGTTGACTTCTACGGCGAAAAAATCAACCAAGATGTTTGCTTCGTTATATATAATAATATCTTGAAATTATTGATTGTTCATTCTGATACTGGCCGTTGTCTTTCTCGTAAATAGAGGAAAAGAACAAAAGGCAAATTGTCCGTGATCTCAGTAAGATGAAAAAAAATGGTTTTTTACTTGACACAATTGATGAGGAAGCTATGTTCTAGCCTTTTTTTATGGTAATATATTAATAATTATTCTTCTGATTCCTCATTGTGGTAATTGACACCATGGGGATATCTCTAAACTCTTCAGGGAGGAAACATATGGAACTTCAGGTTGATGTCCGTAATCTGACAATGCGCAAGGTTTGGCAGGAAAAAATTGATGAGGAAAAGGAAAAGCTCGGCCGTCACCATCCTGGACTGATCCGTCATCTTCGTGTAACGATAGAAGGCACCAGACATCACAAAGAAGGAGGTTACGAAATTCTGTTAGTAGCTACTGTTCCAAACGATACTGTTGTTGTGAAAAGAAAAGGCGAAAAAGTTATACCTCTGCTGGTTGATGCATTTAATACTCTTGGACTACAGCTGAAAGAATTACAGCGCAAAAGACGGCAAACCGCAAAAGTACAGGAGAGCATCCCGTTTAGTGATTTGCAGGGGGTGATTGACAGGCTTTTTATAGAAGAATCGTATGGTTTTATTGTAACAAAGGATGGACAGGATATTTACTTTCATGAAAATTCTCTAAAAGACCTTACTTTGAATCAATTGACCATAGGCGACGAAGTTCTGTTCGGCCAGACTGAGAACGCAGAAGGACCCTGTGCAGCATGGGTTAAGGCGGTAAAATAAAAAAAGAATTATTATCATGAGTTTACCGCAGAAAGATATCGGTCCGCATTACCTGGAAGAAAAAGAAGAAGTTCTTGTTGAAAAAATAAACACTCGAAAAAAGGAACTGAACGGACAGCTTTTACTGTTATCCCATCATTACCAACAGGAATCAGTTTACCGCTTTGCTGATATGACTGGTGACTCCCTTAAACTTGCAAAGCATGCTGCCGGGGCTAAGGACAGAAACTACATTGTGTTCTGTGGTGTTCATTTCATGGCTGAATCCGCAGATATATTGACTTCAGAAAAACAGGTGGTTATGTTGCCGGACCTGCGGGCCGGCTGCCCCATGGCCGATATGGCAACATTGGATGAAGTGCAATGGGCTTGGGAAGAATTAAGTGATGTGATACCGACTGGCAGCTTAATACCGGTGACGTATGTTAATTCTTCTGCCAGAATAAAAGCTTTTGTAGGCAAAAATCATGGATCTGTTTGCACCTCTTCCAACGCTGAAAGAGTATTGACTTGGGCTTTAGACAAAGGCGAAAAAGTTTTTTTCTTCCCGGATGAGCACCTTGGCCGCAATTCCGCCAGCGCTTTAGGTATTAAAGACGAGGAAGTGGTCCTATGGGACCGCGGGAAACCTCTTGGCGGCAACCCTCCAGACAAAATCAAACAGGCAAAAATCCTTCTGTGGAATGGATATTGTACTGTGCACATGCAATTTTCAGCAGATCATGTCCAAATGTGGCGCAATAAGGACCCTGAGATTAAAATTATAGTCCATCCAGAATGTCGTCACGAGGTTGTCGCTGGGGCAGATATTTATGGATCAACTGAGACAATTATCAATACTATATCTTCTTCTCCCCCAGGATCACATTGGGCTGTTGGCACAGAAATCAATCTCGTCAATAGACTGAACAACCAACACCCTGACAAAGAAATTCACTCGCTTTCTCCTTTCCAATGTCTATGTTCAACTATGTATCGCATTAAACCTGGATATCTTCTCTGGATCCTGGATAATCTTGTTGAAGGAAAGGTTGAAAATCAAATAACAGTGGATCCTGAAACAGCAGAATTTGCCAGGATTTCTCTAGACAGAATGCTTAAAATTTAGGTCACAAACTCCCAACTCAATATTGTGAATTTCTTTAGAAACTTGATAAATAATTATTAGGACTAATGTGACAAAAATATATTTTGACAACAATGCAACAACTCCAATTGATCCGGCTGTAAAAGGGGCCATGCTGCCCTATTTAAGTAACCTGTTTGGGAATCCATCCAGCGGTCACAACTTTGGAGAGTCAGCAAAATTTGCTCTTAATCAATCCCGTGAGCAGATTGGAGCATTTATTAATGGAAGCCCATCCCGGTTAATTTTCACCGGCGGAGGCACCGAGGCCAACAATACAGCGATATGGAGTGCCATCTCAACCTTTCCTTTTAAAAAACACATTATTTCTTCTCAAGTTGAGCATGACTCAGTGCTGAGCCCTTTGCAATTCTTACAGGATCGATTCGGATATGAGATAACACTCCTGCCAGTTGATTCTAATGGAGGGTTGGACCTTAGCCAATTAGAAGCAGCGATTCAACCGGATACTGCTCTTGTATCGCTGATGGGGGCAAATAACGAAACAGGAGTCCTCTGGCCTATCGAAAAAATCGGGGATATCTGCCGTAGCAAATCAGTTTTATTTCACTGTGATGCTGTACAAATGGCCGGCAAGATACAAATAGACATGAAGCAGTCTCCTGTTGACTATTTAACAATGGCAGCCCACAAACTTCATGGACCAAAAGGCGTTGGCGCTCTCTATGCTCAACGCAACGCACCCATTGCACCACTAATAATGGGTGCAGCCCAGGAAGGTGGTTTCCGAGCTGGAACTGAAAATGTTGCTGGAATTGTTGGATTTGCAAAAGCCTGTGAACTATGCAGTCAATCTTTACCTGAATATCATGAGCTTCCTGGATTACTGCGTAATCGACTGGAAATGGAAATAAAGGATAAAATTGATGCTGTCATTATAAACGGTTCCAACCTTCCTAGACTTGCCAATACAACTAATATCAGCTTTAAGAATTGCTCTTCCGCCAGCATGGTGCAGGAACTTGATGAAAAATCAATTGCCGTTTCCGGAAACACACCTTCATGGAACCTTACGCATAAGTTTGAGTCGTTTGAACACCGCGGAAGAAGTGGATAAATTCCTTAATATACTTCCAGAAGTTGTGGCTAAATCTCGTGAGATATCCCTCTAATGAATCACTCTGTAGCTAAAAAACTGCTGGTAATAATGGCAAAAGCCCCTGAACCGGGTTTTGTAAAAACACGTCTATGTCCCGATTTTACACAAAAGGAAGCTGCTGAACTTTACCGCTGTTTTCTAAAGGATAGGCTGGGTGAAATGCATTCAATTAAAGATGTTGACCTGGCTGTTGCGTATGCTCCGCAAGATGCAAAAGCAATCTTTGCTACTCTCGCTCCAGAACAATATAATCTTTTTCCCCAATGCAATGCTGAATTAGGAGAGAAGTTACGCTCTATATTTTCAGAAAAAACGAGTCAGGGATATGAAGCTATCGTCATTACCGATAGTGACAGTCCGGATCTGCCCAGGTCAATTATTCAGGAGGCTTTTGACCTTCTTCTCTCTGGTGGCAAGGATGTTGTATTAGGCCCCTGTGAGGATGGGGGATACTATCTTATTGGAATGAAAAAAAACCATCCGGAATTGCTTGAGGATATTCCATGGTCAACTCCCGAAGTTCTGCAAGCCACAATGAAAAAAGCGGAAAAATCAGGAATCAAAACAGCGCTACTCGCCCAATGGAATGATATTGATACCTATCAGGACCTTGTAGCATTTCATAATAATAACAAGAATCAAATTCATGGGGGAAATTGGCCTGGAGCAATAACTTTTTCCTGTCTAACTCGTTTGAGGAGCCAATTCAGTGATTAGGTCGTGTTACAGAGTTCATTCATATGGCATAAATACAGAAACTATTCCCTTCCCGTAACCGACTACATCTCAATCAAAATAGCGCGAGCAGGAGCAGCTTCAATATCATTGATTTTCAGTGGCAAACACACCAGTTGGTATTCACCTGGTTCGACATCAACCAGATTCAGCCCTTCCACAACAGCTATATCATGCCCCAGCAGTATTCTGTGCGTTGCAACAGATTCACCATATGGAGCAACAGACAGATAGTCCACTCCCACCAGACGAATATTCCTGTCCGTTAACCATAGAGCTCCGCTTTCATTTATGCCGACGAACTCCTTAAAAAAATCTTTTTTCTCAAGCAATCTTTGTTCAGAATTACTGGTTCGAAATAACAGCCGTTCCGTGCCATCTGGAATTTCAAGTGATTCTATGACTTCTTTATCAAGCACCTTGGCAGATAATTCCTCAACCACGACCGTTTTCCCAACAAAATATTCCAACTTGATGTCCTGAAGAGTTTTACCATTACTAATAAAATGTGCAGGTGCATCAATATGAGTACCGGTATGACTTCCCATGTGAATCTGGCTTACCGTGGCAGAATCACCATCAGCCAAATGATGCAAATACGTTATCTCCGCTGATGGTTCTCCAGGCCAGGAAACGAGAGAGGCAGAAACAGGAATCGATATGTCATGTATTTTCATTAAAATTCCTAACAAAAAATTATTGAGCCAGACTTCCTATATCAAAAAGAGAGGCAACTTTCTGAAATAATCCTTTTCCAGATATATTTATAACTTCAGTTATTAGCCGGTAATAAACAATAGTTTTCTGGTTGATTGCTATTATAAGGGAGGAAAAAACTTCTTTCTGATAATGTTGATTATCTGGTCTGCATGAAGAGAAGCATCAACAACAAGGGCTTCTTCCGGCTCCTCCAGAGCTTCATACTGACTGGATAGCAAATCGGCTTTCATGAAATGATTTTTCCGCTTCTGCAGCCTATTAAGGATAAGGTTATAATCGCCCTGCAGGTATATAAAGTATACTTGATCATCAACTCGCTGTAAAATGTTTCGATAGGAGCTTTTCAGCGCTGAACAGGCAACGATCAAATTCCGGCCATTCTGGGTCTTCTGTTTCATCTGGTGACAAAGTCGTTCAAGCCATGGAAGCCTGTCCGCATCGTGCAGGGCAACACCCCGCGCCATTTTCCTTATCGAATTCTCTTCATGGAACTCATCAGCTTCGATAAACTCCCATTTAAGGACAGAAGCCAACTTTTTTCCAATTGTTGTTTTGCCGGCCCCGGAGACACCCATTAAAATAAGAATCATTACCTTGCTATCCCTACTAGAGCCTGCTTTTTCTTTTTCGGGAAATTTTGCCGATCATCCAGCCGAACAAAAAAACACCACCACCAGCCAGAAACCACTTGATAACACCAGTCCGCATGAGTTTTGAATTTTCTGCCCTCAATGCCTGTACCTCTGAGGCAAGCTGTGAATTGTTTTTTTGTAAACGATCACGATCACTTGTTATTTCAACAACTTTTGCCGATTTATCCACAAGACTGTTATATTTCTGAGTTATATCCTGCAGATCTTCATTGCTTTTTTCAAGAGCATCATTGAGTTCTGAGTTATCAGAGCGAATTTCATTCTCACGCTCCGAAAAGTTATCTTGAATTGTGTTAAGTTCTTTGGCAAGCTCTGTGCGTCTTGAATCCGAATTGGCCAGCTGTTTCTTCAATTTTTCAACTTCTCTTTCAAAACGGGATATAATAATGGATTTAGGAGTCTTACTTGTTAAATACTGCTCCAATACATATCCTTCTAGGCTATTATTTACTTTAACCTTAACATAGGCGTCTCCCTCCGCTCGCTCCAAGACTTCCAAAGGGGTTCCTGTTTTTAGGGTTTTCAAGATTTCATGTTTGGAGCTTTTTCCGGTTCGTAAAGTAATCACCAATTGGTCGGTTACATATAACGTTTCCGCAGAAGCTTGAGAATTAAAAATCATAAAAAAGAACAACCACCAAGTTAACTTTCCTAAGACTTTCATAAAATTTCTCCTCAGACATTGATAGGTGAAGAAATTAGGCATAAAACATATAATATTACACCTAACTGGTTGTTTCCCAATGAAAACTAGCTGACCCATAGAAATTTGTCAAACTGTAAACTTTCTTCTGTCTTTGTTTGACATCAGTACCTCGTTAAAATAACATGGTACAAACGAGGATGTTACATTGATTTTATTCTTTTTAGAGACAACCGGCCTAAAAGAGCCTATATTCGTATCACAACAAAAGGCAGATTATGCTATCATTGCGAGTAAATGCTAACATTTTCAGAATAATATGAAACAAGAACAACGGCGCATCACCAGGGTCATTGAACAGCTTCCTATAAGGCTTTTATTGATGGACAATAATGGCGGAACCATTCTCGCTGGGCCAGCGCATGGTAGATTAGACAATATATCACCCCATGGTGCCGGAATAACTGTTGATAAAATATTTGTGGATAACCACCATCTTTTCTATGCCCCTCAAGACAATTCAGATCAAATCTTATACCTGGAATTTGTTTTACCGGAAGAACCAGACAGGAATATCCGCATCCCGACGCGTCCTATATGGTTTGACCGAAAAGAAGACGAACAGGTGGTTTCCTTCATAATGGGAATTGAGTTTGTTTTTATCAAAGGAGATGATGAACTAAAAAAAATAGTTAAAAAAGTAGAAGAAAAACACATTGAAAGTAGAAGTTGGCTCCACAAACTGCTGGAATTGATAAAAAATGATAAAAGTAATCAACAATTGCCGGACGAAGAATAGTGAATTAAATTGAGCATTGATAACAATTTCGACTGTATTAAATATATTATCTCAATCTGAAATCAATCCTCCATTGCCCACTCCCTTTTTTCACCTCAACATAATCTTCAAGTATCCTTTCGATAAAGTAGCCGTTGACTGACTCCCCTTCCCTCACTATAATATTATCGATTAAAACAAAACGGTCTTCCGGTTTGTTGGACCAGGTTATTGCCTGCAGTCTCATGGATGAATCGTCAAGACGCTTCAAAGACTTCTCTTCTCGAATAACGATTGACTCATTAACGCGGAAATTACCAATATCTGCCGGGCTGGCAGGAACAGTTGACGACTGTTCAGTTTCCTTCTCAACAACTTCTAAACTTTTTTCTTCAGAATAAAAAATCTTTTCCTGATCTGTTTTGTCACCGACCCCTAAATCCCGACCCAATGATGCAGTTGATTTTTTTTCTGAATCATCCTCTTTTTGGGATAATACAATTTCAGCTTTTTGATCACTGCCTTGGAAGGGTTTACCAGCATCAAGTTTTTGTGGTTGATTTTCTTGCTTATTCAGCTTGTTTTGCGCATTTGGTAATATTCCTATAGAAACTTCCCCGCCATTATCATCTATAAAATATTTATGTCCAAACATTACCCAACCCCCAGTAATGAGAACTAAAGCCGCAACAAGATAAACAAGCATGCGTTGCAATAAAACAAAAATTTCTGATCGTTTTTTTAAAACTTTCTTTGTATCCAGCTGTTGGGCCAAAGGCTGGATGTCGACTTTCACCTCGCTCTCGCTTTCAAGTTTTTTTAAAGCCTTTAAAATCGAACTCAATTAGTGACCCCTTAAAGAAAATAATGTTTTGGAAATTGAAAGGAACCGCTTTGAATTGCGTATTGAAAATTCTACGGATAACAATTAAAAACAATTATTTTTCAGTTATATGAGGGATTGGCAATGTTTTGCTTTCGTTATAAAGGGCTATTTTGGTAGACGGACCCACAATACCATCAACATTAATTCCATATTTTTTCTGTATCGCAACAACCGCTTCAGTTGTGTTCACATCATAATAAGGCGTTTCATCTATTTCTGTAAAACCTATCTTCTTTAAAAGCCTTTTCAATGTAACTATGGATCTTGAAGAGGAATTGATCGGCACGGTATCAACTATGCCTGAAAAATCCCTCCAGGGAATAAAGGCAATACCGGTCCAATACATTTTAAGATCATTCGGTTCAACTTGAATTGCGATATTGTCTCGACCACCACGAAGAATGACTGAATCTGTTTTAATAGTACTCAGCGTCAGATAGACGGGGAAAGAATCCGGTGTGAGTCTGAATTGCAGAATTGCCGGCAGATTAATATTTTTTAATAAATGAAGGTTCCCTTCAAAACGACGAACATAAAAATCATATTTATCCACCGCTTGCTGAAAAAATATATGGTCGTTTTCAACCTCAACATTATCCATAATGGCAACCTCCTCTCCCCAGAGTTCCATTGCCAGGATGAGAGCCTTAACCCTCGAAGGTGTGACAGGGAAAGTTTGAATATATTCTCCCAATCCCATGATAACTTTTTGCTCCTCTGTTTGACGAGGCAGAGTTATTCCTGATTTTTCGTCACCATTGGCAGATCCCGAATCCTCATCAGGAAGATCAACTATTGTATTCGCCGCTCCAGCCGCATCGACAAGATTGGTAGTTTGGCCCGATGTACCATCATCTTTTTCATAACTACTTGGATTCAAATTGATATTCTCAATTGGCTCAGGTCGTGGGTACCCTATTTTCTGTGAGACTTCTTCTGTTGCCGTTTTAACATGTCTCCTCACCTGATCAGGAAAAAGTAAAAAAGTGAGGAGCAGGAGAAAACATATCCCTCCAGGAACAAGCAACCAACCGATCCTTCTACCCCCAAATAACGAAGATTTGATACCATCCCTTTCTCTCAATTCCTTTATGGATTCCTTTGCTAATTCCCCTGTTATCTTATGTTTGTTATAACCGTAGGCCGTTAATAGAGTCCTATCACAGGCAATATTGATTAGGCGAGGAACTCCACCGGAATATTTATGAAGTATCCTGAATGCTCTCCCGGTAAATTGTACAACTGATTTAGAAGAAGCGACATGGAGCCGATGTTCTATATATTCTTTGGTCTCTTTAAATGTCAAAGGGGTAAGGCGACAACTTAAGGTGATTCTTTGCCCAAGCTGTCTTAGTTCGTAAGAATTCAACATTTCGCTTAATTCAGGTTGGCCGACTAATATAATTTGTAAAAGTTTTTTCGTATTGGTTTCCAGGTTGGAGAGCAATCGCAGTTGTTCCAAAACCTCTTTAGTGAGGTTCTGGGCTTCATCGATAAGCAGGATAATGGTTTCACCTTCAGCCCTCTTCATCATCAAAAATGAATTAAGAGAATCAATAAGCTCTTTAATATTGTCGCCACTCGAGTCAATCCCAAATTCATCGTTAATGGTCTTGACTAACTGTATCGCATCCAATTTGGGATTAAATATATATGCAGCCTCCGTCTTTTCATTCAGATTATCAAGAAACGCCCGGCAAAGTGTGGTCTTACCGGTTCCTACCTCCCCGGTGATTTCAACAAAGCCATCCCCGTGGGAAATAGCATAGATAAGATGAGCAAGAGCCTCTTCATGAATTTTGCTGAGAAAAAGATAGGCAGGATTTGGGACCAGTTTAAATGGCCTTTCTTTAAAACCAAAAAATGTATTGTACATTATACGTCTCTCTCCTGCTCAGCAATGGTGTGCGAGCTTAAGATGCAATGATATTGATGCAGCCAAAAACATAATTGTTTGTTGTGCCTTTTTCGAGTTCCTGGCTCAGTGAGCTTATGATGATTTTGACAAATTCTATAATGGCATGCAAGGCAAATTAAACCGACGCCTCATTAGAAAAATAGTAACAGCTTGAAAGTATTATGCAAAACAGGCCGTCAACAGGATACTCAACTACAGACACAGAACACACCCTAACACTTTAAAATTGTTGCTAAACACGCCATCCCAAAGTAAAATAATATTTTTAGGAGCCACCTCTGGCGTAACGTGAAATGATATGTTAATGACAATATTTTTCCATAGGTATTTTATTTATATTTCAATTTTCTGACCGGAATGAATAAAAAAAGAGTTTAATCCATTTCTCTTTTTAATACTTATAACTTGGCTGCCGATATAATTCTGCAGATCAAATGATAGCTGGGCACATCAAACAAGATAAAAATCCGATAGTAAATACTCTAGCAAATAACGATTCACGACAGAATATTTTACTCACTGGTATATGGAGAGTGTCGATGACGGCAATTGAAAATCTGCTTAAAAAAAATATTAAAATTCCATCTCCACCTGCAATAGCAGTCCGAATTTTAGATGTTGTAAAAAAAGAAGAACCATCCTTTGAAGATCTGTCCAAAATTATTTCATCGGATCCGGCCCTGACCGCCAAAATTCTTAAGCTGGCGAACTCTTCAATTTATGCCACCTCCAGCAAGATAGATAGCCTCGACCGGGCACTATCCCTTATTGGTATTGATACCCTTAAAAATATAGCCCTTTCTTTTGTAATTGCAGGTAATATGACCGGCTCTTCTAAAGAGGGCTTTGATTTTGATTTTTTCTGGAAAAGATCCATTACATCGGCTGTGGGCGCCGAGCTGCTCTCTGCATTGATAAAACAAAAAAACGACGACGCGTTTGTGACAGCGCTTCTGCAGGATATTGGTGTTTTGATCATGTACTTCTGTCAAACTCAGGAGTACCTGCGGGTTCTTGATGAGAAAAAAATTTCCGGCCAATCTGTCAATATTCTCGAAAAAGAAATATTTGGCTTTGATCACCAGGAATTAGGATCGGAAATCCTCCAACAATGGGGCCTGCCTGATACTATTTCCCTCCCCATAAAATATCATCACAGTCAAGATGATATACCCGAAGAAATTAAAACCCAGGTCCAGGTGCTCTTCCTATCAAATGACGTCTCGTCAGCATATCATGGGAAACAAAGTGCGGAAAAAATCAAG